>JAMOPK010000384.1 GCA_027064565.1 Caldifarciminota bacterium
CGTGGCACTGGCCCGACCACGACCCGATGTTTCCGGTGGACTTCAATCTGATCAGACAGATAGCCACAGAGATGGCATTCAACATCCCTACGGATGACAGTTCGGGCACCTACACGGCTGTCTATGGCGATGCAAGGATGCCCAACGCAAGGAACTGGATGTATTCGACTTACGGCATCATCTCACTGACGCCTGAGGTCTGTTCGAGGCGGGTTCAGATTCCGCCTGAGGAGGTTCCCGTGGTTGTCGAGCACAACCAGCGCGGCATCTTCTGGCTGCTCAACCGGATGCTCTCGACATCCATCGGCGTCACGGTGGTCGATTCGGTGGATGGTAAGCCGCTCCGCGCCGACATCCGCATCCTCGAGATCGACACCTTCGACGTCTTCCCGCTCCATAGGGAGACAGATCCCCGAACAGGCGTCCATTTTCGACTTATCCAGATGCCCGGAACTTATACCCTGAAGGTATCCGCACCGGGCTACAGGTCCAGAACCATCACGGTGGACGTCCGGGACGGGATGAGGACGGATGTCACCGTCCAGCTTGCGCCGCTGAAAACGCCGAATGTGGTTGGGGAACGGACAAAGGTCTATTTTTACGCCCCGATCGAGGGCGACTACCACCTGAAGCTCTACTCCAGCGCCGGGCGGCTGGTGAGGGACTTCTTTGCGCCGTCCCTGCCGGCTGGCAACACGGAATATGAGCTTAACCTGTCGGACATCCCATCCGGGATTTACCTCCTGGACATCGTTGGGCCGAATTCAAAATCGGTAAAGAAATTGAAAATCATGCATCTTTAAACCTGATAGGGGGTGGAAAGATGAAAAGCATGGTGATGGAGGTCATCAAAAAAAGGTGGAGCGTGCGGGCCTACCGCCCTGACCCCGTTCCCGAGGAAATGTTAATGGAAATCCTTGAAGCAGCTCGGCTTGCACCGTCCGCACACAACGACCAGCCGTGGCATTTCATCGTTGTGAAGGATGCCGGTCTCAGAAACGCCCTTGCGGAAGCATGTCGGGGGCAGTTTTTCGTGGCGGAGGCGCCGATCGTCATCGTGGGATGCGCTGACCTGAGGGTGGCAAGGGGACACATCGGCGGGTTCATGGACAGCTATCCCGTTGACCTTGCCATAGCTATGCAGCAGTTGATGCTCGTGGCCGCCGAGTTAGGGCTTGGCACATGCTGGATCGGTGCTTTTAGCGAGAACCGTGTCAAGGAAATATTGCACCTGCCGCCCTGTGTGCGTCCTGTGGCCATCACGCCGCTGGGATTCCCGAACGAGGAGCGTCAGGTGCGGCCGAGAAAACCGCTCTCCGAAATAACAAGCCTGAACGTCTATGGCAATCCGCTGAAATAGGCCGGGCTTGTTCTTATTTCGGGTGCAATTGAGTTATAATCAGGCCAAAATGGAGGTGTGAGATGAACGCGATTCTCCTCGCTGCGCTGTTTTCTTACGGGGTGCCCCGTATGGTCACCATGAGGAGCAACGAACTGCCTCAGCACTGGATAGTTTCTTTGCGTGAGATCGGCTGGCGGAAGGCAAACATGGAACTTTTCACCGATCCGGTGATGGATCTGGTGGCGCCCAACTTCGGGGCACAGATGAATCTGGGCAGTTTTTTCGTGGCCGGAAGGGCCTGGATTTTTAAGGGCGGATGGACGATCAGACTGTTCAGGCCGGACATCGAACATGCGGAATTCAGGGACGCATCCGGATTCAACCTGACATTGGGCTACACCTACAGCCTGATAAGGTTCAACTACCAGTTCCTTATGGCCGGGCATGACCTTCACAATTCGTTGATGATCGGAGCCTCGCCGATAAGCTTCCTTGAGACTGAGATTGGATATGACCTGAACGCAGCGGCTGTGCGCGGCGGACTTGCGCTCAAATTCCGCAAGGACGCGATGTTTCTCAAACTCGGCGTTGCGGTTCCCGGACCCGGCATAGCTGTTGTGCCGATTATCGATTTCGGCGCATCATGGTGAACCTTTAACGGAATTGAGGTAGGTGTTAAGCAGAAAGGTCAGCGGCAGGCGGATAACGATCGACTCGTGCACGGTGATGAGGTTTCTTTCCTCCCGAAAAACTACGGCTATGCCGATGTCTTTCCGATAGATTTTCAGGTTTATCACCTTGAATGCAACCTCGCCTGATAATTTTTCGGAGATATACGATCTTAATTCCTGCAAAGCACTCTTTTTGATTTGAAAGCCATCGAGTTCAAGCTGATAACGTTTTCCTATGCTCGCCAACTCCTTGAGCCTGCAGTCTTCCTTTATCAGGAACAGGTAAATTGCGGAATACTGGAACTCTCTGGCGATGGCTTTGAGGGCGTTGTGCAACATCTCAAACGGTTCCTCAGAAAGTCTGATGCTGCGTGCCATTGAACGAGTGGTCAAATAGAGCAGCCACGCATGTGCGCTTTCAAGGCGATAGCGATTAATTTTGGGGCTGGGTATCCTCGTTCTGGCTGCGGGACATGAAGCCAGGATATCCTTGAGATTTTGAGCCGCCAGTGTGGCGATTTGGGGATCCCACTGCTTTCCTGCTTCCTCAAGGAGTGTGTTTTTTATCTGATACGGCGTCAATGCCCTGCGATAAACCCTGTCCGAGGACATTGCCTCGATGGCATCGGCGACGGCAAGGATGCGCGCCTCAAGAGGGATTTCCTCGCCCTGGAGGCCATCGGGATAGCCTTTGCCGTCCCAGCGCTCGTGGTGGTGCTTCACCCACGGCACGATGTCCCAGAACTCGCTGTAGTTCTTGAGTATCTCGGCGCCCAATGTGCTGTGAAGCTGGATGATCCTGCGCTCTCTCTCGTTCAACCTTGTTGGTTTCATCAAAATAGCTTCCGGAACGCCGATCTTCCCGATGTCATGCAGAAGGCCGGCCAGTTCGAGCCGCTCCAATTTTTTCTCCTCCATCCCCATGAGCTCGCCAATCACTTTCGCGAACTTAGCAACCCGTTCCGAATGATTCTCCGTGTAGGAATCCCTTATATCGACCATGTATTTTATCATCGAAAGGGTATCCCTGAAATTTCGGGTGAGTTTGTGGAGTTGGACACGCTCTTTCAACCTTTGAGAAAACAGAGAGAGAATCATGTGAGTCATGCTGATGGCCGCATTGAAAATACCGAGTTCCTTGTCTGATATACGGTGCTCGGTCAGAAAAATAACCTCGGTCTGCCGCTGATGCTCTCTCTGAGCACCAAGCACCCATGTAAACCCGCTTATGTTCCCCTTCATTATCCCGGTGTTATTAAGGCTCAGGTAATTTATGATTGAATATTGGGGTGGCAATTTTCCATCTGTGGCGGTGCCGGATTCATGATCGTAGGAGAATCTAATGCCTGTGTAAATGAGATTGAAGCTTTCACGAAAAATTTTGGTAATCAGCTTTAATATTTTTGGGAGTGGCACATCGAGATTGCCGATAGGGGCAATTAGTATTAAAAAATTGAGGAACATATCGAAAAATTCATGACCGACCGAGAGTTCATGGGATAATATATTGAGTCTGACACACTGTTCCACCACTTTGCAGATCAGGAGCTTGTCATAGTTGTTCAGCGGCGAAGATTTTCTTGCCAGGAGGATAATCAGCTCGGTGTTATCGGGCATCTGGAGCGAGTTGTCCCACACCCGGCTTCTCGAAATCTGGAGTTTTTCCGATATCAGGCCCTTCAAACAATCCAGCAACTCCCTTCTGGAGTCCGATCTGTCGATGCAACTTTTGATTTCCGCGGGATTCAATCCTTTCAAAAACTCAACTTTTGTGGAAAGTGAAGAGTAGTATCCAAGAGGAAGCCTCAAAAGGGCGATGACATCAATGTGCAAAACATAGGCTATCGAATAAAACAAATCTTCAGTTTCGGGAAGTCCTTTCAACTTACTCGATGTATTCATGATGAGGTGTTACAAGGATTTTAATGTGTTTATCCCCATTCAGTTCAAGCTCAAGCAGTCCTTTCTCGACGATTTCGTCTATGTGAATCATGCCGGTTATCATCTGGCGAAGATTGAGATTCCTCGATTTGAGGATATCAATAGCCTGTTTGAAATCGTCAGGATTGAATATCCATGAACCGATTATAGCTTTTTCGAACCTCAAAACATCCAGAAAATCGAAAATACTGCGTTGAATGTAATGGACAGCCACCATCACCACCGGGCCACCCCTACGCACGGCCTTCAGGGCCACATTGAGCGAATTTTGATACATTGAATCGAGAGAGAGGATATCCGGCGTGACGCGAGAACCACCAGCGTCAAAAGCCACATCCGCACCAAGCCCACCTGTCAGGCTTTTCAATCTTTCCATATCGCTGTTTTCGAGTGGATTCAGGATGTAATCTATGGGCATATCCAGCGACTTTATAAGTTTCCGCTTGTTTTCGGATTTTTCAAACAGGAAAACTCTGGAGGCTCCCTGCAGTTTCACAAGCTGGGCTATGAGCAACCCAATCGTGCCGCCACCAACTATTGCGACGTTCATCCCCTTTCTGAAACCAGATTTCCTGATGGCGTGAACCGCCACTGCTACAGGTTCACCGAAGGCCATCACATAGTCCTCTATCTCATCGCTCAGGACGTAGAGGTTTTCGGCCGGCACAACAACGTAGCCTGCCATTCCGCCATCGGCGTTGAAACCCATGTAAGCTGATCGAAGACATAGATTGGGGCGTCCCATTTTGCAATAAACACACTCGCCGCAACTCAGAAGCGGTGATACAGCCACTCTGTCGCCAACATGGATGCCTTCTACTCCGTCCCCGACATCCGAGACATAGCCGCCGAACTCGTGTCCAATCACAAGTGGCGCTTTTTTACCGGTTAAAGGATGTGGTTCATCAGCCGAGATGAGTATCGGGCCTGCAACAAATTCGTGCACATCCGAACCGCAAATGCCTGCCCACGTAACTTTAACCCTAACAGTGCCTGGAGCAGGTGATGGAACAGGAACACTCTCAACTCGGATATCCCTGCGCCCATACCATCGGGCTACCTTCATGAACTTTCTCCTCCCCATGGTCATACAGCGTCACTCCACATCGTTAAACCCTACGATTTAGCCATTCGCTCTTTCAGCTTGCTGATCCTCTCGATTGCCACAGCATCCTCAAGATACATGTTGGCAAGATAGTAGCTTACGAAATCGCCGAAATAAATCAGATAGAACACACGCTCAATGAAGGAATTCCCTTTTGACTCGAAAATTTCGTATCCGAGAACTGACTCATCGATAAGTTCCGCCGTGTGCCTGACCCGCAGAGCTATCCTCGGATGGTCGTCCTTGTCCACAATGAACACCGCCCACATCTCCTCGACCAGATTTTCAGGGTTTTTGAGGCCGGCGATCTCGTTGTGGTTCATCTCCGGGAGTTCCATGAAGTGTGCGAAAGCTTTGGCATTTTCGTTGATCTGAGCCTTCCATCTCAACCCCACGGGGGCAAGTTTACGGGAAGTGTAGATGAGAGGGATGCGTTTGTAGAATCTGCCCGCCATCTCAAAGGGTTCGGAATCCGGTTTCGAATATTCGTCCCTCAAACGATATAACGTTTCAACCACCTTTTTGAGCTCGTCCAGCCTTCCGCTCACCACCCCGGACTTTTCAAAGGTAGCGATGATCGGGACAAACAGCCACCCCAGAGAGGCCCTTGGAGGCAGTCCGCCGGGGATCTTCACGAATGGCACTCCATCATCGGCAGACATCCGTTCGAGTTTACCATCGGATGAGATTGCGACAACCCTGGCGCCTCTATTTCTGGCCTCCTTGTAGCAGGAGAGCGATTCCTCGGTGTTTCCCGAATAGCTTGAGACGAAAACGAGAGTG
>JAMOPK010000385.1 GCA_027064565.1 Caldifarciminota bacterium
CTCATGAGCGAATCCACATCCTGAGCGGTCAGGGCCGCAAGCCTCCTGTGGTCTTTAATCCAGTAAGTTTTCGGATCAACCACATCCACCCGTGCGCCGAAATTGAGGACCATCCCGATGTCACGGAACTCGATTTTGTCCTGAAAATAGCCGCTGTAATGTCGGGGATACCTCGTGTAAAGCTCCCACGGCGCCATATCGTAGGGCGGGACGCTGTCAACCGGGTCAGGCGCTGTCGGATTCCTGCGCTCAAAATGGATCATGTAATCCCTATAATCGACGCCAACCTGAAGCTGGTGGAGTCCACGCTGTGTGGTGGCATCGATACGGAACTCCTTTGTGGTCGAATGGGCAAATTTCCAGAGATAGGCCACTCCGGAAACGGCGAACCCTTCAGGAGAAATGAGATGCTTTTCGACCAGATTCAAATCGAGAGAGTCATACACCCCGCCTTTGTAAGTCTTGTCGTAAACCGAACCTGTAACAGAGATGAACGTTTTGGGTGAGGGGACGAAATTCAACCTGACGGCCCCAAGCCTGTCCCCCATCCAGAACCGTGGCGCATCGTAAGGTGCATATTTGAAAAAGTGCAGATACTCCATGGTCTGGACGGTGTCGTAAAGCCCTATGAAATCGAGCCTGAGCTTCGTCGAGGGGTGGAAAGTTACCCTTGTAACAACGGAATTTATGTCCCGATAGGACATCGGCACTTTGAGGGGGACACCGGACTTGTCCCTGCCCTCGGAATCCCGCCAGTTGGGGTAGATGTAACCGTAAAATCTGCCGTCCGTCGTGTAGGACTTGCCTGCTAAAAAGATGTTGACTTTCTGATGCATAGTCGGGAGTTTCATGGCGAACTCGGTCGATGCCATGTTCTGTTTGTTGGAGTCAGGCGTTATCCAGTCGGTCATTGCATTGAAGGTGAACGACCTATGGTTGGCCTCAGGCAGAACCATGTTGACCACCGCTGAGAGTGCTCCGCCATACTCGGCGCTGAACGTGCCGGTGTAGGCCGTCATCTCGGAAAGTGCCTCGGAGGGCAGATTTTCCAGCAGGAAACCGCCGAAAATGGGGTCGGTCAGGGAGATGCCTTCGATGAGGTAAGCTGTCTCGTTCTCACGGCCGCCCCTGAAATGGAGTCCATCGCTCGGATTGCCCTGAAACTGCTCCTGAGACTGGTTTTCCGTAAGCCCCTGAAACGTAAGGTCAGGGATTATGCCGGCCTGAGTTGTCAAAACGTCCTTGACGTCGATGGAGGGCAGTTTTTTCATCAAATTCGACTCAATGGTCTGTGATGTGGACACGATGTCGATCTGAACCGGCGGCTTTTTGGCGGTCACCACCAGCTCCTTCATCTGGACGGCCGAGGGTTTCAGCATGAAATCGACGTAAGTGGTGTAGTCTGCCCGAACCACGACGCCTTTCTTCACGACCGTCTGATAGCTCAGCATGGAGGCCTCCACCTCATAGGTGCCCGGTGGGACATTCAGGATGAAGTAGTAGCCATCCAGATCGGTTGAAGCGCCCAACTTTGTGCCTTTTATCACCACGTTGGCGCCCGGCAGGGGTTCACGGGTCTCGGCATCCACCACACGACCGGCTATTTTGCCCGTGTTCCCTGCAAACAGACGTGGGGAAAACAGCACAACCGCTGCGATTATTGCCAATAAGGTCTTGTTCTTCATGATGCTGGAAAAGAAAGAGGGGGCATCCGCCCCCTCAGGTTTTTATCGGACAACAACGATCCTTGATGTGAGGTTGAGGCCTTCGCCCGACAGGTTCAGGAAATAGACACCCGGCTTAACGGAGGGGACAAATCTGACGCTATGGTTGCCGGCTGAGACCCTGCCGCTGTAAATCGTCCTGACGAATCTGCCCGTTGCATCGTAAAGCGAAAGGGTCACGTCCATGCTAACAGGGACGGAGAAGCTAACCGTCGAGCGGGAATAGATCACCGACGGCGTGACGTTCAGCATCCTATTGCCCGGCGAAGGCGTGACAACATCCTCGCTGATGAACTGAGGCGTAAGGTCGATGTAGGCCTTCTGATAGCCCAGCTTGCCCGCATCAGGATAGTAGTCGCCGCCCCACGGGTTGTCCTGTTCCTGAACAACGGCAAGGATCGGCACGACGCCGCTTGTGGGCAGGGACGGGATGGCCGACCTCGGAATGGCGAATTCAATGCCGTTGTAAGGCTCATCTATGGAGATCGCCCAGAGTGCCGTGTCGCTCAGCGGGCCTGTGAAGCCCCAGCCCGGATGGAGCGAGTCGATGGTATAAGCGTAGAGTCCGAAGACATCAGGCAGGGTCGAACCCCATGAGGCTGTCACCGGATCGGTGTGCGTCACAGCCGCCATGAAATCGAAGCCGCTGATCCACCAGCCCCATGTCAGGCCAGTCGCCGAATCGTTGTCCGTGTCGATGTAGAGCGCAACATAGGCCTCGCCGTTGTAGAGCAGGGAGTCCCTGAGCCGATAGAGGTCCGCGGAATCGTTGAAGTTGATGTAGAAGTAAAGATACTGGTCGTCGCTGGTGTAGTAAATCTCGTTCATGTCGGTGTCAACGTATTTCGTGAGGTTGGTGGAATCGACTGAATGGTCATGCAGGGCCTCGTCCTCGTTGTAGAGTGCGAGCGGTGCGCCCATCGGCGTCACGTCCGCCCAATCCGAGAAATCACCGTCAATGGTGATCCCGGCATTCGGCAGGTTCTGGAAATCGTATTTGTAAACCCCGTAGCCGCAGACATCCTCATTGGGCGCATAATCGCCGCCCCATGGGTTATCCTGCTCCTGAGTCACGACGAGGAAGTAGATGCTCCCGCCAAGGTCAGGAATGGCGGATTTCGGGATGGCGGCTTCGAGGGCGTTGTAGGGTTCATCTATCGAGATCGCAGATATAGGGGTGTCCGGCAGGGCGTCGCCGAAGCCCCAGTTCGGATGCTGAGACGGATCAACGTAGGCGTAGAGTCCATAAGCGTCTGGCAGAACCCCGCCGACACCACTGTCGGTGTGGGTGACCGTGGCGTAGAAGTCATAACCTGCTGCCCACCAGCCCCATGTCAGCCCGGTGGATGAGTCAAGGTCTGTGTCCATGAAGATGGAGACGGCAGCTTCACCGCTGTAAAGCGTGCTGTCCATCAACCTGTAAAGGTCGGCGGAGTCGTTAAACGTGATGTAGAAATAGATGAAGTTCGAGTCATCGGTCACATAAATCTGGTGCATATCCGTGTCAACGTATTTGGCAGGGTTGTTGGGATCGACAGCATGGTCATGCAGTCCTTCGGGTTGAGGTGTCGGGTTCACATCGACCAGCCAGGATGGATCCCATTCGGAGAAATCACCGTCTATCACAACCGGCTGTGCCCACAGAGAGGACACAGCAACTATTGCCAACATAACGAACAACCTTTTCATAACTCTACCTCCTTTTTTGCCCGTGAAAGTTATCTTTAAGCAAGAAGTTCGATTAGTCAAGTGAAAGAATGGCAGGGATTTATGACGTAATTCCTTTACCCTCCTGAGGTAAGTCAAAAGCAATCGTTAAACATTTATCAATGATTTCCACCGTTTTATCCGAAACTTCAAAATCCACAAGGTTGTCGAAATATCCCCCCATCAGGGTTTCAATTTCTTTGATGGTTTCTGCAGTAATTGAGATTACTTCCTTTTCGCCATCTCTTAAATAGCATTCCCTGCATAAAGGACCAAAATCTGAGGGGGAGAAGAAAACCGACCCATCGTGTAAACCGTTTATCGGTTTCCGACAAACCGCACATCTTCGCGTGTTGAGACGATGTCCCATGAACGCTAAAAACTTGAGCTTATACGCCCGGAGGACGCCTTCTGAACCGGTTTCAGACAGGAGGCGCAGGGCTTTGACGGTCATATCAAACACCTTTTCGTGCGGGACGTGTTCGGGCAGGGCGTTGTCCAGCAATTTGAGTATCTCAAATCCTTTCAGGGCCTTATGGTAACTCGAACGGAACCCCTCAAACATCTCTATCACATGCGCCTCTTTTATGAACTGGATATCTCGATCCACCCGAAAATAGAAAACTATTTCGGAAACCGTAAAGGGTTCAAGAGCTGCGGCGAGGCTCGAACGGGGCCGCCTTTTACCTTTGGCCATCCCGCGGATCAACCCCAGCTCTCTTGTGAAAACGTGCAGGATCTCCGACGATTCGCCGAACCTGCTGGATTTCAATGTAATCGCCTGACTACGCCTAATAGTTGACATTGGAATACCTCAATCCCACAGAAAAATCGGCTTTTTGCGATGAGGAATACCCGATTTTCCATGAGAGGCCGAGCCATCTCAGCTTCACAAAGCCGTAAATTGCCGTTCTGCTGCCGCAACCGCTGATTGGGAAAGGGGTTCCATCCGGTTCCCAGTAAGTGTAACTCCGGTCTCCAAGAGAATAGACGTAAGTCAACAGACCAACGTGGTTTTTCTCCAATCTGGCTGACAGGATAGACGACCTGCCGTCATCGTAGATAAGCTCGGTTCTGAGAAAAAACCTGAGCCATTTCCTTGATTCGTATTCCGCGCGGACGCCTCTGCTATTCGTGCTCATGTATGCCATAATTCTAACGTAATTGCCGCGGGAGACCCGCCACGTCGCCCTGATTCTGGTGTAGCCTCCAATGTAAACGCCAACGAGTATCGGCGACTCCCGCGGATAAAGCGACAGGTAAAGTCTATTCCTCTCGAAATCCGATGAAGCCATGAAATTGGAATAGGCCCCATCAAACCTTGATCGCATCCACAGGGCGATCCCCCACGAAGTATCCCTGTAAGCCATCACTCCGAGGGAAAACCGTTCGTTTTCGATCCTGCCGAAAGCGAAATATCGACGTGGATTGCCCACCGTTTCGCTGACACCTCCGCCCAACCTGTTGCCCATGACCAGAATCCGGGTCGATTCGGACAGGAAGATCGAAATCAGACCGTATTTCTGGATTGCAATTGAAGGTGCGCCGTAAGTCGATGGGCGCCAGAACGAGTTTCGGGTGAACGAAAACTCAGGTCTGAGCCTCCCGACGGTCACGAAAAACCTGTGCGGCATGCTGAGCGTCAAAAAGTAGTAGAAATTCCGGCCGTAGCCCGACATCCCGGCACCGCCGCTGATCCTGCCCATGCCGAGCCACACGCTGCCGTAGCCTTTTTGAGTCGCAGATGACATCTTAAGCCTCAGTCTGAGCCGGACATCGCCTGTAAAAGCAAGGTAAGGCTCAAGCTGGTGGATATACCAATCGCTGACCCCACATCTATTTTTAAGCTCATCGGAGTCTCTGAAAGGCCTCCTGTCCACAATACAGGAAGCGAGACCGGGAGTCATATTGGGCACCATCATGAGTTGTTCGAAGGTGGCGGAGTTAACGTTAACAATGCCGTCGTCCTCGAAATCCCGATAAACGTGCTCATCTGACAGGCTGTCCCCGAATTGCGTGGTCCAGAAAAAACTCAACAGGATAAACGCAACGCCGGGCATTTTTAATCCTCCTACCTACAAACGGGATTATTTTTCAACGGGGCTACAATTTCAACTGGATGTATTTGTGCAAAAAGGAAAAGCGCAACACTCCCCGTTCGGAACGCATGCGATTCAAGCTTCCCCCACTTCCAGATAGGCAAGGGTCACTTTCAGGAAATTAGCTGTTTCTCCGCACAAAATAGCGGAGAACTATCCCCCAAGGATGGCTATTTGCCGTTTACTTTGTGGTGGCGAACATAACTGGCGGATTATCAGCAAGATAGAATCTGTACATCTGCTTTAATCTCTTTGCATAACTGATCATTCCTATCCGCATTTCGCCCCGCCGCCA
>JAMOPK010000386.1 GCA_027064565.1 Caldifarciminota bacterium
TCCGTGTTTTTTCAGCACCGGCCCACATTCTTCCGGACTGCGCGGATGAAAAAGTCTATGGTCTATCCCCATGTGGATGGGCTGTATCGAATCCGGTGGCAGGTGGGGATATTCTTTGAGTATTTCGTCCTTTACGAATCGGGAAGGGGTGATTATTCCGTTTATGCCGATTTTGAGTGCGGTGGCCAGCCAGGATTTTCCGGGGCCGTAAAGGTCATGCAGGGTGATGACTATCGGGACATTGCTCATTTTTACGGCTCTGCCCCTCAGACCGTGAAACAGATCCGGTTTCCTGCCCATGAGGAGCGTCCCTTCGATTACACCGCCCCAATTTCCCAATCCTGTGGCTTTCAATATGTTAGATGGCTGTTTTATCAGGCGGCTCAGGGCATAGAATTTCCAGACTCTCAATCCGATTTTTTCCAGCCGGAAAATCAGGTTTTCCGAATAAATCCTGATGCCCCGCGGGGGGACGAGCAGATCACTGGCATCCACACCGACAGGGAGATTTTTCATAGATCAAACGAACTTTGTTCAGCGCTCCGTATCACTTTCCGGCTGGCAGTTGATCAGATTGTCTTCAATCAGCTTCCTCAAGCTATCAGGTGATAACTTTCCCTCCGGAATGAACACCCTGCATGTCCCGGATATCGGCAAAGGCTGTCCTGTGGCTATTTCATAGGCATATCGAATGGCCTCTGCCTGTGCCCCAACTATTTCCACCTTTATTTTCTTTCCTGTGGAATCGGTCCCTATAACTGTTATTTTGGTTGGTGATTGTTTTTGACCGCTTTGCTCTGGTTTTTGTGTAGGCTGTGGCTGGGGCTGATAGGACATTGTTGTTGATACAGTTCCTCTTTCCACAATGGTTGAAAGGTTGGAAGATTTGGATTTGGAAGCAGATGGGCGTTTGACACGACTTTTCTTTTTTGACGTTTTAACTGTGACCTTTGTTTTCCCCTCCGAAGAAGAGCGGGGTTTTGAGAATTTTACATCGACTATCAGGGAACTCCCTATAATTTTTGCATTATAAGTGAATTTTGATGGCGGCACCACAGAAATCCTGATTGCTTTCAAAGGTGTGTTCCTCAAGTCTTCGGCGATTATTTTTGCACCGGCCACCCTTGTGCTGCGAGGCGGTTTGACACTGGCCGGTTGGTTAAACACATCTATCGCCAGCGAATTGCCTATTCTGGATATGTGCACATCTGTCGAAGCTATTTTCAGAGAGATACCAGTAGGCGTTTCCGACACTTTCATATAGAGCCTTTTAGCCAGAACCGAGCTCGGTGCGAGTGAAATTAGCAGAGTCATCAGGATTAGGTTTTCTTTGATGCCGCGATTTTTGAGGAAAAGACCCATGATTATTCTCCTCCCTTGAACACAATTTTGCGGTCTGATCCTTTTATCGATTCAAACATAACAGTATCCCCCTCAATGGATACCCGCCAATCGGCCACAACAGAATTTTCCGGGAGGACATAATTCCTACCCCATTTGTCCTCAAATATCACCGTCGGTATTCGAGGGCCGACAATAACACCTTTGAATTGCAGAATTTCGGGGGTAAATTCAAATTTTACTGAGTCGGGAACCACGACCTGGCTGGTTATTGACTCCAGTTCTTCTACCCTTTGTGTTGCCTGCTCGTATTTTTGAAGAGTGGTAACGTAAAGATAAGCGAACGCTATCGCCAGGAGCGTGAGTGCTATGATCAAGACAGTGCTCCATTTTAACCTTTTGTCCCCTTCACCAGGGGAAACCTCCTCCTCAACCGGCTTAAAATCGAAGTCGAGCAATTTACTTACCTCCTGCTTACTTTTCTCTGAGAGCAACCCCCAGAGCGCCGATAAATTTTGTTGTTTTTTCTGCCTCCGTGCTTATTGCTTTCACTTTCCTGAAGGGTTCAAGCCAGCTGGTTTGTATCGAATTGTTGCCCTCGCGCAGTTTTTCCATAAGTTCGTGTCCTTTCTCGATATCACCGCCGATGAAAACCGAAAAATTGGGAGTGGAAAAGACTTTCACACCGAGCAGATTAATGGTTTGAGTGATGATAGGATAACCCTCATCAGCCGGACGGCTTATCCCAACGATAAGCTCGCCCTCCTTAATGAACATGAAGTAATTGGCCACCTGAGTCAGATAGCCTATCACCACGTTTTCGTCCCGCCGTTCCGTATAGTTTTCCATAAAAGTTCGTATGGCAGAAAGGCCGGAGACCTCTATGCCGAGCGGCTCTATCCCTGCCTCTGTGAGAAGATCATGGTTGGAACGCACAATCCGTTTCGGCACAAAAGCTATATAGTTATTTCTGACCTGCCACTGGAATTCTTCACCTACCTGAAATTTCATGTAAAATTTCAACGTTTCCTTATTCGGCTTATCGGGCAGCCGCCTCGCATGAAATTCGGGAAAAGCTATCGTCACCCATGCGTGGTCCCAGCCGATCTCCTCTTTTATTCTGGCAAGCGCCACGTCAAGCCCCATTCCCGACAGGATATCTGCCTGAGTAACCCTGCCACCGCTTATCAGTAGATACCTGACTTCTCCTCCAACTATTTCTATGCCAAGGCTATCCTTCATTCTCCTTTGTTTCCTCCTGCTGTTTCTCTTCCGTTGTTTCCGTCGATGTCTCCTCGGATGTTATCGTTTCTTCTATCTCAAACTCTTCCTCTTTCTGTTCAAGCAGGTTCAGATCATCCTTTTTCTTGGTTATCACAACATAGCTGATCGTATTCCCAACCCAAAAGATAGAAAGCATATAGCCCAGCGCCATGAAAACTATTGCGTAGAGGAGGATGCCGAACAGGAATCCGACAATCTGCATCACGATGTTGGCGTCAGGCAACGAATAAGGTCGATAAAGTATCGGGGTCGTCATTGTGACGTTGAAAAACGGGCGCAATGAGTTAACCAGACCGTCGGGCACACTGAGGTAGTAATGGGCGATCCTTTCGAGCGTCACATATTTGTCGCCCATAAGCCAGCTGGCTCCCAGAACGGCATGGGCAATGTAAAGGGCGCGCCCGATGGCGAATACCCAGATGGCGCCAGCCACTATCATCACGGCCCAGAGCAGAAGCTCGTAAATCAGAAAGCGCCAGTTCTGTTCGTTTAGGACGGAAAAGACCTCAAAAAGGGTATCAAATGTATCCGATTTTGTCGAGCCTACAATTGCAGCTGAGATGAACAGGGAGACGACAAATGCCGCCGCGAGGTAAACTATCAGGAGCACGCCGAAAAACGCCGGAACAGAAGAAAGTAGCAGGAAAATC
Organism: Caldifarciminota bacterium; assembly: GCA_027064565.1. Classification (GTDB taxonomy): domain Bacteria; phylum Hydrothermota; class Hydrothermia; order B15-G9; family B15-G9; genus WGAI01. Next base: position 3,276 of record JAMOPK010000386.1, read on the forward strand.
TCGCCCAGATAAGGGATTTTGCCGATTAGTCCGAGTATCACACCCATCAAAAGGATAGCGCCGATTATAAGCAGAATTGTGATCGGGGCAAAAACAACAGCCCGACCCTCTTTGAAGGCGAACTTCCGTGCCTTCGATATCTCATAGAATTCATTACCTTTGAGTTGCTCAAACGTTATCTTTGAAACTGCCACGCCGTAAAACATCATGATAACGAGAAAGACGAAAATGGCCACGTATTGGATCAGTCCGCCCAGCCGTGTCAACTCAGAGAACTGAGGCGTTGGAATAAAACGGAAGGCCTGCCAGATTTCTTTGATGTTCCATCCGCTGGCAAGAAGCGAGATGTAGGACAACACTGCATAAGCTATGGAACTCACAAAGAGCGCTTCTACCATCACCCCTATCTTTTTGGCACTGAATCCGAATCTTGCAGCCCTCGGAATGTCTTTCCAGTTAAAATGCATTTTAACGGCCATGATAAACCTCCTTTTTTCTAATTTCAGATTGTGTGATAATTATCTTAATCTTTTTGTGTCCTTGCTTCAATTTCGGGTAAATTATCTTGAGAATCTTATGAAAAGGATATCTCCATCTTTGACAACGTAATCCCTTCCTTCCAGCCTTGCAAGTCCCTTTTCTTTGAGCGCTTTTTCCGAGCCGTATTTCAGCAGGTCATCGTAGTGGTAGACTTCTGCTCGAATGAAGCCCTTTTCCATATCTGAATGTATCTTGCCGGCTGCCTGTGAGGCAGTTGATCCTCTTTTTAGCAGCCATGCACGGGCCTCTTTCTCACCGGCCGTGAAAAACGTTATGTAATCCAGTGCTTTCAGAATTGCACGGAACAACCTTGATGGCAGAGGTTCCTCAAGCCCATACGCTTCGAGAAGTTCGGGACGCTCCTCAGGAAGCAGTTGCCATATCTCTTCCTCCACCGGCAGGGAGGCGTAGATGTATTCCATGGACCTGTTTGCCATCACCTGTTCGATTTCCGGAATATGCTGTCCAATGCGGTCCTCATCGACATTTATCACCACAACGCGGGGCAGGGCGGTGAGAAATCCGAAGCCACGCACCGCCCGCTTCTCCGTTTCCGAGAGTTCGATGTCGCTCACCCCTTTGCCTTCGGAAAGTCCTGCTTCGATTTTCCTGAGCGCATCGAGGACTGTGCGGTCAACTTTGTGGGCCTTGACCTCCTTTTCCAGTCTTTTGATGGCCTTTTCGGTGACAGCGAGATCGGAGAGGATAAGCCGGGTGTCGATCTCCTCGAAATCGGATACCGGGTCATGCGGCGGGAAACCGCCCACGACGTGGATCAGGGCGTCGAATCCGGGCAGTTGGTTCTGGATTTCGCCTGCCTTTTCCTCCTTCCAGAGGCGCCCAAACCCGTCGAAATCGTAAAGTTCGACATGCGGACGGGTGATTTTCTTTGAATTGTGTAGTTCGGCAATGCGATACAGGCGGGGCTCCTCGATTTCTGCCACCCCCACGCCTGAGGTGTAACCCCTTTGCCTGCCGCCTTCCACGCCGGTCAGTATCCTGAACAGGGTAGATTTGCCCGTGCCGGTTGACCCGATTATGGCAACTTTCATTGCTCTTTCCTGACATCTTTGAGCGGAGAAAGAACCCTAAAATAGCCCTCTTTTGTGTCAGGTGCCGACTGGAACACCTCGCTCCTTTCGAGACCCTTGCGAGGGATATCATCCCGCATCCTCTGGATTCCTTCGTGCGGGTTGACAAGATTCTTAACGCCATGAAGGTCAAGTTCCTGAAGTTTCTGGAAATACTTCAGCATTTTCTCAAAATGGGTCTTGAGCTGCTCCCTTTCGTCATCGCGAACATCTATCTTGGCAAGCGAAGCTACCTTATCAATTATTTCGTCAAGATTTATTTCTTTTTCCATATCACCGCTCCTGATTCAATATTTGCATCTTTGAGGATTATGCCCGGGCCAATTGTGACATCGCTGCCAATCTTTGTTTTGCCGAGTAGGCTCACAAATGGATAGATCAATGTGTCCTGTCCAATTTCAACGTCATATTCGACATAAACTTGTTGTGGCCTGACAAAGGTTACCCCTCGTTGCGTCCAGCAGTTAACGATGCGTTCCTGCATAATCTCCTCGGCCATTGCAAGGTCCTGACGGGTGTTAACCCCTATCGTTTCCTTCCAATCTTCGATCTTGTAAGCATAGACTCCGCCGATCCGCCTCTGGAGTATCTCGATGACGTCGGTGAGGTAATATTCCTTCTGCCTGTTATCCGGCCTGATCTCCGAGAGCCATTTGAAAAGCCATTCGCTTTCAAAAACGTAAAACCCGGAGTTGATCTCCTTGATCTCCTTCTCCTCGGGGAAAGCATCAGCCTCCTCGACGATCATCATGATCCTGTCTCCCACCGAGCGAATTATCCTGCCGTATCCGTGTGGATTGGGATGTTCGGTGGTCAACACCGTTGCGATGGCACCACGCCCGATATGGAAGTCCACGAGTGACCGGGCAGTATCCTTTTTCAACAGAGGTGCATCTCCGGGCATGACAAAAAG
>JAMOPK010000387.1 GCA_027064565.1 Caldifarciminota bacterium
TCTGATAACGCCCTCAAGCCGCTTTTCGATTCGTTTCTGTGCCTCGGTAAGCCCATCGACTCTCTCAGTGAGCTGATCAAGCCGCTTTTCGATTCGTTTCTGTGCTTCAGTAAGCCCATCGACTCTCTCAGTGAGCCCATCGACTCTCTGGGTCAGCCCATCAACTCTTTGAGTGAGCCCATCGACTCTTTGGGTCAGTCCATCGACTCTTTGATTCAGCCCATCGACTCTTTGGGTCAGCCCATCAACTCTTTGGGTCAGTCCATCGACTCTTTGATTCAGCCCATCGACTCTTTGGGTCAGTCCATCAACTCTCTGATTCAGTCCATCGACTCTTTGATTCAGCTTATCAAGCCTCTTTTCAGTTCGTTTCTGTGCCTCGGAGAGTTCCTTAATAGCTTTCCAGACTTTTTTGAAGTTTTCATCGTTGTTACGGACAAAATCGCGGAATTCTTTCTTAGTGAGCATTTCCTCTCTTATGGTCTCAATCTGCTCGATTATGTATAGCAGGATGTCCTTGAGAGACGGATCAGCTATCTTTTCGATCTTTTTCACAATGTCAACGCTCATCATAGCGTCCTAATTATTGACATTTACCCTCTGTGAGTCAATGGGCTAACATGGCCTTTATCTTATCCAAAAAGGGTTTTTGAAAAACCTAAATTCAGGCCCGAATCACAGCTCCGTTGCCAGTCCTCCTTCGTTGGTCACGATTATGTCGTGCGGCCGGCTCTCGGCGAATCCGGCAGATGTTATCCGTATAAAAACAGCTTTTTCCTGTAACTCTTTGATGTTCCGGGCGCCCACGTAGCCCATCCCTGATCTGAGGCCTCCGGTCAGATGTGCGAGGACTTCGGCAACTGTTCCGCTGTAAGGGACCATCCCCTCAACGCCTTCCGGTGTGAATTTGACAGAGCCTTCCTGAAAATACCTTGACGCGCTTCCTTTTTTCATGGCCGATTCGGACCCCATGCCCCGGTAAGTCTTGAATTTGCGCCCGTTGAGGAAGATTACCTGCCCCGGAGATTCGTCCGTTCCCGCAAGCAGATTGCCGATCATAACTGAATCAGCGCCAGCGGCAATCGCTTTCACTATATCCCCGGACCTTTTGATGCCACCGTCAGCGATTATCGGCACATCACTGCCCCGGATGGCCCCGGCGACATCCATAATAGCTGTGAGTTGAGGCACACCTACCCCTGCCACAAGCCTCGTGGTGCAGATTGACCCCGGGCCTATGCCCACTTTTACCGCATCGACTCCGAGGTCCACCAGCATTTTCGCGGCCTCGGCGGTGGCTATATTTCCGGCAATAAGCTGGGTTTCCGGCCAGTTGCGTTTGATTTCCCTGATCATCTCTGCGACGCGTTTCGTATGGGCGTGAGCGGTATCGACCACGAGCACATCGGCACCAGCTTTTATCAGGGCCTCAACCCTCTCGCCGAACCCGGACTCCGGGCTGACGGCCGCACCGACCATCAGCCTGCCTTCATCATCCCGCACCTCCAATTGGTTTTGTAGCCTCCTGTTGATGTCTTTGAGAGTTATCAATCCGACAAGTCGGCCGTCTTCGTCCACCACCGGTAGTTTTTCGATTCCATGTTTGGAAAGCATCTGATAGGCATCCTCCAACGAGATTCCTTTCCTGGCCACGATGGGCACCCGCATAACCTCTTCCAGCTTTTTGCTGCCATCATGCACGAAGTTTAAGTCCCGCCTTGTCACTATCCCGACGAGCCGGCCGTCGGAGTTCACCACCGGCACGCCGGATATCATCCTGATGTTCATCAATCTGCGCGCCGACTCGACGGTGGCATCGGGTGGCAATGTGAAGGGCTTTTCCACGAACCAGCTCTCAGTCCGTTTCACGGTCTCAACTTCCTGAACTTGTTCCTCAACAGTCATGTTTTTGTGGATTATGCCGATCCCTCCGTTACGTGCCATAGCTATGGCCATTTTCGCTTCTGTGACGGTGTCCATTGCCGCTGAAATTATTGGAATTCTGAGGGATATTTCCCGTGTCAGTCTTGTGCTTATGTCCACCTCGGATGGGATGGCTTCGCTGTATTGCGGGACAAGCAGAACATCATCGAAAGTAAGACCGGTCTCGATGATTTTCATGATGGTTCCTCCAATTTTTGGCGTAGATTTTAACGCCTTTGACGAATGTGGCGGAAAAATCGCCGGTTTCATTGATCCGACATCGCCATTTCCTGGCCTTAATCAGGCTCTGCCTGACCGAATTTGTAGAAAGAATTGGTCACTCAGTCTATAATAAAGCGCTCATGAAAGTGTATCTTGTAAGGCACGGGGAAACAGAATGGAACAGGATGGGGCGGATTCAGGGATGGGAGGACATACCTCTCAGCAGGGAAGGCATTATGCAGGCACACGTTCTGCGTGAAAAATTGAAAGATGTGCCGCTCCACGCCGTGTATTCTTCTGACCTTTCGAGAGCCATTCAGACCGCAGAAATCATTGCCGAGCCGCATGGACTTGAAGTGATCCCTTTGTGGGGGCTCAGGGAGGCCAAAAGGGGGCTCCTGAATGGTCTTACTTACAAGGAGATTGAGGAACAGTATCCTGATTTCTTGAGGAATTTTATCCGTGACCCTTACAGAACGAGGCCACCCGAAGGCGAGAGCCTTGAGGATTCTGAGCAGCGGGTCAGGCAGGCACTGGAGCTTATCAGGGAGGAGAATCCCGGCAAAAACGTGCTCATTGTATCACATGCCCTGATAAACGTCATCATCAGGTCGATCCTCACCGGGACACCGATTACACCGGAGACTTACAGGCAGATGTTCATGAAAAACGGCGAAGTTGTCGAATTGGATTGGCCGGATGACCGGCCTTTCCTGACCGGCGATTCCCCACGGGGAACATGGATGCTTTAGGTTTTTAGTTTCTTCTTTTTGGCAGCCGGGAACAGCACGTTGTTGAGTATCAAGCGATATCCGGGCGAGTGTCTGTGCAGTTTTAGGTCTGTCGGTGGATCTCCTATCCTGTGGGCGTAATCCTCCGGGTCGTGCCCTCCGAGATAGCTGAAAAAGCCTTTACCGTAAGGCCCGTAGATGTATTTTGCCTCGTCCGTGCCTTTCACCTCTCCCATGACCACCACGTAGCTTTTAAGTTTTGATTTCCTGAAACCGGTGTCCTGTCCAAGGAACTCCTTGATGACGGATGTGTGATCCTGTGTGAGTATCGTGGGCACCGGGTCGTATTTTGCCGAAAAGTTGAAAAGCGTGAAATAGGTATAAGGCCCGCGCATTGCCGCCTCACGAGTGACGTCGATGTCGGAGTGTTCATAGACATTAGGATCAGTGATTATCTTGAAGTTCTGGAACGCCATTGTTTGCGAGAAATCTAACTTTTTCTGGGCATTCTGGTCGATACCATCGCCATCTATCGCTGCCGGGACTATGTCAACGTTGCCGGCCGCAAGTGCGATGTCCAGCGTGATAGGGGCTGAGCACATGGCGAACAGGAATCCGCCGTTTTTCACATAATCTCTGATTTTGTAGGCCACGGCATGTTTGAGCTCCCAGACTTTTTTGAATCCCCATTTTTTCGCAGTTGCCCTGTCCATTTTCACTTGAGTCTTATACCACGTGTCATTGCGATGTGTCCCATAAAATTTCCCGAACTGCCCGGTGAAATCCTCATGATGGATGTGGAGCCAGTCATATTCGCTTAACTTTCCCTCAAGGATGTCGTCATCGTAAATTCTGTCGTAAGGGATATCGGCATATTCCAGAGCAAGTGTGACCGCATCGTCCCACGGCTCGGCGTAAGGCGGGATGTAAACCGCAACCTTTGGAGCTTTTTCCAGTTCGACTGCGTTCATGTTGTTATCTTTGATGGTGGCATAGATGGATGCGACCTCGGATGGCGTCACGATTTCGTAGGTGACTCCCTTCTCATTGCACATTTTGATCACCCTGTCGTCGTAAGCAATCAGGAATGACCCACCGCGGTAGTTCAGTAGCCATTCCGACTTAAGCCCAATGGCCACAGCATGATAGGCCACACCATAAGCCCGGAGATGGTCGTTCTGGGCGTCGTCCATGGGGATGAGAATGGAATTGGCAGCCAGCAAAATCGGCCACAAAAGTATCACAAAAATCCTCTTCATTTCTGATCATCCTCCTCGATGCCCCAGAGGGCTTTAAGTTCACGGTTTATTTTCTGCTTTTCCGACTCCGAGAGAGAGCCTTTGAACTTCTCCATCGATTTCCGTCTCGGCGGATTGTCAAGAAACTGCTTGGGCGATATGGTCTTTGCGCCCAGATACCTTACGTAACCGATTATGCTTTTGTCATTTGTGACTACGATTATCCGTCCTCTGTCTTTTGTGTTCTCCACGAACCTTTTGATGTAATCATCGGCCTTTTCGCCCTTTGTGAAAATCACATTGGGCATCGATGGCCCGGCGATGCCAACTCTGCCATCGAAAACAATGGTCACGACATCAGGGGCATAGGTGCCGGCAAAAGAAATCAGGATCTCCCTTGCCCTTTGAAGTTCCAGCTCGCCAAGAAAGGTGGAGAAAATCACGTTGTAGCCGTCAACCACATAATGTTTTGCCATGCGGATAAGTTTAACCAAAATATCCCCGCGGTCAATATGGCGCCTGTAAAACTGCCAAGAGAATCAGCCTTTTTCTTCAGGTTGTGGGGTCAGGTAGCCAAGGGATAACCGAGGCGAAAATTATCCAGATTACAGCTCGTTTCCATCACCATGCCTTCAAAGTCCCGATTACGATCGAGATAGACATCGCGCACAATGCGGAAGACTTTTTCCCAACGACGTGTCCAACGTGTATCCGTATCTACGAAATGGCACGTTTTGGGCCTTCTCTTCCGCTGTCAATTGCCGCGTCCCCATAGCCTCTTTCTATGTGGAAAGGTATCTCCTCTGGCAGTTCATGTTCTTGAAGGCCAGCATTTTTCCGTAACTTGCTGCCCGCAGGAAAACGAGAAGGGCCCTCTCATCGGCCAGCTTCTTGCCGTTGTGGCTCAGTAGGGCATTGAACGGGACGCTCGGTATCGTCGACGATGAACTTCAAGCTGGAACACGCTTCCAGCACCTGCTCCAACGCCGCCGGCTCCCATGTCGGCAGTTTCATGCAGCCAATGGAACCGGTTGGCGTGGAACTGGTTCACAGTGAAGAAGAACCCTTGCACTTCCTGCAAGGGGGAACAGCCGAAACCGAAAATAGAATAGCTTGCGGTAGTGCCAGGGACCTTTACCGATCCTGCCCTCTAAATGGGCTTCATAGGCACGCCCCAAACGCGGGATAATTGCATGAATCTTTCGGGATTCAGTCCTATCAGGCTGTGCGGCTTATGTGCTACTTTGGCAGAGGTCAGCATGTTCCCCTCTTCCGACGCTTAATTGCACCGCAGACTGCCTATTTCCGATAAATTCCTAATATTACGGAATCCTCGTCGAGGTTCAGGACGTTTTGCATCTCCGCTTTCAAACGCTCAAGCTGTGCGCGGCTCAGTTCGCACTCAAAAATCGAGTTCTAGACCCAGTTTAAGAACTTGCGGGCCGTTTTGAGCGCTTTTGCCACTCTCTCTTCTTTGACCTCATAAACCATTATAACAAAGAATATCCTTGTATTTTTCAAAATCGTTGAGCTAAAATAACCAACATAAAGATAGGAGGTTAAAAATGGGACTTCTGGCTGTTGCGCTTGCACCTGTAATAGCAATTTTGATTTATTTTTATGTCAGGGACCGCTATGAGAAAGAGCCCAAATCTATGTTGCTCA
>JAMOPK010000388.1 GCA_027064565.1 Caldifarciminota bacterium
GTCAAGGTCACCGACCACAATCGCCAGATCAGCGACCTCCAGCATGGGGATGTCGTTCTCGCCGTCTCCGACGGCCACCGAGAAGACGTCGCCCTTCTGCCTGAAGCGTTCCAGAACGATCCGCGCTGCCGTGCCTTTATCGACCTGACCGGTGACCGTCAGGAACCTGCTGCCTCTGGTGACCCTGAATCCCCTGCCTTCCAGCCCGGCCACAAACCCATCGGAACAGTATCTGAAAACCGTCTCCGAAAATTCCCTCTGCATTGCGAGCCGGGCGAGGGCCTCAGGAAGTCCGGTGAACCCGATGACCTCCTCAAGCGTCGAATTGCCGTAGTATTTGAGGCAGTATCTGTCGGCCATGCTGTCCAGCTCCCGAAGGATGACCCCGTAATCCACCCCCAACTTCAGCCTCTCGAAGCCTTCCGCGTCTGAATTTTGCCCGTCCATGACGTTTTTCGGGAAATAGATAGCGCTCCCGTTCTCGACGATCAGGATGGCGTCAACTCCAAATTCGCGGGCGTAATAGAGCTGTTCCTTAAACGTTTTCGATGAATTGAAAGCTATCCGAAAACCGAGGGATGTCAGCTTCTCGATGATCGGTCGGGCCGGCTTCGGGCTGTAATCTTCGCCGATGAGCGTTTTGTCGAGATCGAGGAAAATCAGTTTCGTCATGGTGCGAGGTAAAGCAGCGAATCCGAGCGGCTTCTCACGCCGTCAAACCATTTCCGGGCGTCGATTTTCCCTATGGGCGGCATGACTCGCGGCTTCGGAGGCTCCTCACCGTCTCCCAGAGCGTTGTAGTTTTTAAGCTCTTTGATGATGCGCTGTTTTATGTTGTCCGTGCTCACGCTGGAATGGTAGATCGTGGCAAGGGACATCAAAATCATCTCCCGAATGTGCTCGTCCCCCTTCTCCTCGTGGATATGGGGGTTCAGGGTCTCGATCTGGAAGATTTCGATACCGGTGTCATAGACGTGTTTCATCTTTTCGGCCGCCGACTCGCCGCCAAAATTCTCGATGAGATACACCAGCTGATAGGGTTCTATCGAGTAGCCCGTGGAAAATTCCATCACATCGGCAAGTTTGAGGCTCATGGCGTGCTCGCCAGCATTGCCGGTGACGATGATGTTGGTCTCAAAACCTGTCCTTGCGCCAATGAGCAGGTTCATGTAGCGGTTGGTTATCTCGCTGACACGTCCCCACTTCCTGAAATAGAGGCTCTGGCCGCTGACCTTGGGCTTGTGCCGCCAGCTGAGCCGCACCATCACATAGTCCGAACTGGACATCAGGATTCCAGCGGCGTAATCCTTGACGTATTCGTTAACTGCTCCCGGGATGTAGTTGTCCGCATCGACAAAACCGACATATCTGGCCCCGATGGCCTTGGCGATGAGCATTCCGACTATCATCCCCTCGCCCTTTCCGCGTCTGACGAGTCCCTGCTCGTCTAAGATGGCGTTGTAGCCGGCCTTCCGAAACTCCTCGGCAAGAGCGGTATCCCTTTGATGAATCATGATCACCCTTGACTGAGTCAGGTGGTAGAAATGCTTGACGAGTTCGACCTCTAACTTGTATCGGTTGGTGCCTTCCTTCTGACTGCCTGAGACGATGATTATCGGGCATTTGTGCGGAATCGCCTTGAGGACGCCGTCTATGAGCTGGAGCTTCTCGTCCTTCATGGGCACAACAATGGCAAGCTGGCCCAGAGTCTCGTAAATTTTATCACGGTCGATGTTTTGAATCAGATGGCTCTTTACGAACTCCGTTTCGGTATCGAGTTTCAACACCCTCTGCACTTCATGGAGCATGATCGAGCCAAACAATTCCCTGTAAACGGCCGCTTCAAGAAGCATTTTGTTTCCCTCCCGTTTTTTCGCAAAATACAAACCAAATATAAAATCACTCCGTTTTCAATGCAACATAGGCATGTTCGGATAAAATTGCGACATCTTTTCAATATGTTTGCGGAAAGCCCTGAACAAACATTATTTCCCCGAAAATCAGGGCAAAAACAGTTCAAGAAGGCTCTTTTTTAGCTCCACATCGGGCATTGCCTTAATCCACAATCGAAAATCATAATTGGCCCTGTCGCCTAACTTCGACCACCTGAGCGAGAACGCCCAGCAGTGCAGGTCACGCTGGAGCGAAAGGGATTGGTCAACGATTTTGCCGGTCTCAGGGTTGTAGTTGAACCGATACTGGATTTTCCATTTCGGCGTGGGATAACCGCTTATGGAAACTGCCATCCGTTGTGTGGCCTTCACCTCGCTTGATATTTTCGACAGGGTGTGGAACAGGCTCACCGACCATCTCCTCTCCAGCGTATCCCATGGAGCGATGGGCGGATCGCCAACACTGAAGGAAAGGCCGGTGTTCAGAGATGCGTTGCTCCATTTCCCGGTGTAAGGGTCTATCGAAAGCCCGGCCCTCAGGTTGAGTTTTTTGAAAGGCGATGAGTGTGCCGAAAGCATGATGGGGTTGAGCGGCTTTTTGTCGCGTTTCAGGTCATAGCTTTCGGTGACGATAAGCGAAAACAGGCTTATGATCCTCCCGTCCTTCAGCCGGGCGTCGAAGTCGTTGGAGATGGAAAACCCGCCCTGTTGGATCCCGGACGGGAGCCGGGAAAACTGTCCGAAAGGAGCTGTCAACGTGTCCCGCGGAACATCAGGGCTGTATCTGTAGCTCAAAGAAGGCCTTAACGTGTGCCTGAACCGTTTTATCGGCCCGATTCCGAACAGCGACATCCCGTAGAGCACCGTCGAAAATGTGACACCGCCTGAGAATCCATGAACCTCGAAAGGCCCCTGACCGAGGATATTCGTGTCAAAAACGGTGGAAACGAACCTGATGTTCGGGGTGAAGTTAATGTATCTCAGCAACTTGAACTGTGCAGACACCTGAACGTTGTTGCGCCAGCCCCATCTGAGCGTCGATGTGGTGGAATCGAAACTGCCTGCCCGCTGAAAGACTGAGCTGGCCGACACGTTGAACCGCCAGAAAGACTTGGAGAACAGGTTGAACGAAAGGGACGGAGCCTGATACGAACCCGAACCGGTGGCCAAGTTCTCGTATCTGTTCAGGCTCATGTTGAAACTGGCGAAGCTGAACCTCTTTGAGAGCGAAAGGAACGACCGCATGTCCTGTTTAAGCCATTCTGTGTGCTGCTCGGAGTAATCCTGATTGAACTCCCTGTCCGACATGAAATTACCCTCGCCTCTGAGCCTCCATCCGTGTCCGAAATCCTGAAAATGCCTGCCCGAAGCGCTCCATCTGATCCTGTGAGTGTAGATGTCATTGGCCCAGCTCAGGTTCACCTCGCCGTTAAAACGTTTGTAGAGCCTGTAAACGCCCTGAAAGTCGAATTTCACCCCTCGCTTTTCGATGATGTCCATCCCGAAGGTAGCATCCGAGTAGTTGTTGATAACGAGGTAGTATCTCAGCCGTCGCAGATACTTGCCGTCAACGGTGTTGTAGCCGACGCTCGGCATCAGGAACCCGGAATGCCGTTCCTTCCTGAGCGGGAAAAACCAGAACGGCGCATAGAGCACCGGCAGGTCATGCACTGTGAGCACGAGCGGCTGAACCACGCCTATCTCTTTGTTCTCCAGCTTCATCCTTTTTGTAACAAACCTGTAATGTGGGGGAACCGAGTCGCAGGTCGTGAAGCTGCCGTTTTTGATCAGTATCTGGTCATCGCCCAACTTGACCATAGTCTCGCCGGTGATCCAGCCTTTTTCGACGTGCGCCCGCCCGTTCCACATCACGCCGTCCTTGAGTTCGAGGTTGTAGGCGAGGCTGTCCCCTGTCATCGTGTCCGACTCTATGACAAGCACGCAGTTGCCATATGCCCAGATGATTCTGGAACCGCTGAAATAGACGATGGAGTCGGCTGTCAGATGGGTCCTTCCCGTGCTCACCCATGCGGAATCCACGAGAATGGCCACCTTTGATCCAGATGTATAATGGACTGCTTCGGCGCCGAAATCGACGGCTGTTGCCGAGAGGAGAGCGAGCGCCAGCCCCAGCATTCAGGATTTGCTCCGAAGGAGTCGGGCGAACCGGCGTTTGCCGACCTTCAGGACAGAGCCGTTTTCGCCGGGCACGATGATGGCCTCGATGTCCGTGACGCGTTCGCCGTCCACCCTGACACCGCCCTGAGAGACCAGACGCCTGCCCTCAGATTTGGATTTCGCAAAACCTATCTCGACGAGCAGATCAACGATGTTTTTGCCCTCTGCCGGGACGTAGAACTCCGGCATCTCAGAAGGCAACTGCTTCTCACGGAACACCCTGTCGAATTCCTCGGCGGCCCTGCGGGCCTCAGACTCGGAATAGAACAGTTTGACGATCTCGTAGGCGAGCCGCGCCTTGGTATCCCGTGGATTTTCTTCCATCTGACGCCTGACCTCTTCGAGCTGATCCTCGTCGTAGTAGAGCACAAGCTTGAAGTATTTAACCACAAGCTCATCGGGGATGGACATGACTTTGCCGTAAATTTCGCCCGGCGGCTCGCTGATCCCGATGTAGTTGTCCAGCGATTTGGACATCTTCTGCTTACCGTCGGTGCCTTCAAGGAGCGGCACGGTGAGGATGACCTGAGGCTCCTGCCCGAAGGCCTTTTGAACCTCGCGTCCGACAAGGAAGTTGAACGTCTGGTCTGTGCCGCCGACCTCAACATCCGCCTCTATGGCATAGGAATCGTAGCCCTGAAACAGCGGATAAAGTATCTCATGGATGTAAATCGGGATTTCGTTCTTAAACCTTTTTGCGAAATCGTCCCGCTCAAGCATCCTTGAAACTGTGTAGGTTGCGGCAAGTTCGATGACGTCTCTGGCGGTCATTTTGCCCAGCCATTCGGAATTGTATCGGATTTCCACCTTTTCGACATCGAGGACACGGCCCACCTGCTCGAAATAGGTCTTTGCGTTCTCCCTGACCTCCTCCTCGCTGAGGCGTGGGCGCGTTTTCGACCTTCCAGATGGATCACCTATGAGACCCGTGAAGTCCCCGATGATGAAAACGACCTTATGTCCGAGGTCCTGAAAGTCCTTGAGTTTTCTGAGGGCCACGTAATGGCCGAGATGCAGGTCGGGCCTTGTGGGGTCAGCTCCAAACTTGATCCTGAGCGGACGCCCTGTCTGCCGGGAACGCTTCAGTTTCTCAACCATCTCATCTTCTGGCAGGAGATCAACGACATTCTTCTTTATGATCCTGAGTTCATCTTCGATTGAAAGTCTATCCGCCATCTCCAAGCTCCTTTTTAAGTCATTGAACGCTTTTTAATTATAATGCCACCCCTGATTTTATGGGATTTTGAAGAAATTTCTCCATCACCGTCTAAAAAATCACGGCAAAAACCCGAATTAACCTTGATTCTGCCCGAAAATCTGGTCAGCCAGATTGAGTTCCTCTTAAGTAGGACAGGCGTCTCGCCTGTCAATGAGGGCGTCTCGCCTGTCAAAGGGCTTGCCTGCCGGTGGAGGTGAACTGGCCCTCGATGGCAGCATTTTCTCCACGGAGACACGAAGGTCACGGAGAGGCACATCCATGCCATGCCTCAACCGACGGGAGAAGCCTGCCCCAAAGCCCCCTCGCCGTTCGCCAGCTGACAGAAAGAAAAGCTGAAATTTTGGTGCGATGTTTCCGAACCAAAACTTGACATTGACACAGGGGGGGGGGTATAATTTGTCCCGTAATTTGA
>JAMOPK010000389.1 GCA_027064565.1 Caldifarciminota bacterium
GCACCCTGTGGACATCCACGCTTTCGGGCAGGAACTTGAGGAGTTCATCGTCCCGCCGCCTTTTTTCAGGTCCCTGAGCCGACAGGATGGTAACTTCCCAGCCCATCCTGCTCAGGTATCTCGCAAACCTGAACGGTCGGTAAGCCCCGACAAAGTTGTGGGGCGGGAAATAGTAGGCCACCAGAAGGAGCTTTTTCCTCACTTCAGAAGCACGAATTTGCCGGTTTTCACCTTTGTCCCGACGGACATCCGATAGAAATACACCCCGTTGTGAGCCGATTTCGCCGGTTTCCAGCTCAGGGTCACCTTTCCGCTTGAAAGGGCTGACCGTTGCCAGACAAGCCGTCCATCGGCGGAATAGACCCTGACTTCAACCCGCGCGCCCGAAGGCACCATGGCGCTGAATTCCGCCTTTGAGGTCGCGACCGTCGATTTTATTCCCATGAGGACGGTTGTGGAGACACGGGAGTCGTCTTTCGAGATGCCCGTGATGCGACGGGGTATGAAGCCGTAAGCCCCGGTCTTCTGCGGGTCGTGCTGGTATTGCGGCCAGCCGTTGAAATTCCATGTCCCGAGCATCTTCAGGACGTGGATGAAGCCGTCGGATGCGGGAATGACCATCTCCGCCGTCCCGTCCCCGTCGATGTCATCGAAAGCCGCCGTTTTGTGGGTGCCGGACACCACGTCGAATGGGAAGCTGCCGTAGTCCGAGCCATCGGACGTCACCCCGAATGCCTTGTAGTAGCCCACCATGAACGCCTCGGTCTGGCCGTCGCCGTCGATGTCGGCCGAAACCGGGGACTGCTCGGTATACATCCCCTCATGGAACCTGTAAGGGAAGCCCGGCACGGCTGTGCCGTCACCGTTGTAAGCGGCGATCCCATCCGCCAGATTGGTTATAAGCTCCGGCACGCCGTCGTTGTCAATGTCCGAAGCTATGACGTGCATCGAGAAGTTGTAGAAGTTGGCGTTGTTGGAACCGATATCCACGGGCCAGCCCGATGCTATCCTTCCGTCCGATGTAACGAGATACAACAGATTCCGTCCACTGAATGTGGCTATTTCCAGGCCCGGCTCATTCGGCAGGAAATCGGCCACGGCCACCTCGGTCATCGTCCGCGTGTTTGGAACCGGGAAACCGGGCAATACCTGTCCGTAGTAAGTGAGGGCGATGATCCCCTGATCCTTATCGCCTGTAACAACCTCAGGTGCACCGTCGTTGTTGATATCGGCGATTGCGATCTCGGAGAATCCGCCGCTGTATTCGGGCAGATCGTAAAACACGCCGTCGGTGTCAGCGAGAAACGGCTGCCCGTTCCACCGGAAAGCATAGATTTTTCCCCGGTTGCTGTGGATGAAAACCTCCAGATGGCCGTCTCCGTCTATGTCGTAGAGGGTCGGCGCCGCCCACGAACCGCCGGGAATGTATCTCGGCCAGCCGTCAAGCATGGTTCCATCGCCTTTGATGACTTTCAGGTTGCCTGAGAAACTGGCGTAAGGCAACACCACCACCTCATCGTAGCCGTCACCATCTAAGTCGCCGGCGGCGGGCGAGGTGATGACTGTTCCGCCGATTTCGATGGGCCAGCCATCAACAGGCGTCCCATCCGCATGGAAGGCGTAAATGTTCTTATCCTCGGAGGCTATTATCACCTCCTTGCCCGGATATGGGTCGATGTCCGTTATGAGCGGAGCGGAAGGCCCCATGACGACCACCGGCCAGCCGTCCAGTTCCTCGTAGTAGAATCCCTCAACTGTATCGGATGGAGGACTTTCCGACATGAAGCTGTCCACGGCCGTGATGCAGTAGCGATAAGTTACTCCGTAACGGACATCCATGTCCACGTATTCGGGATGCACCACCGGGGAAGGCGTTATCTGCACGAATTCGCCGCCGTCCACCGAGCGATAGACCAGATAACCGCTGAGGGAAGGCGTATCGACAGGCGCCCATGTGAGTTTGATTCCTGCAAAGTTTGTGGAAACCTCAATGCTTTCAGGCGGATCTATTTCCGTGAGGCTCACATCCACGAAGATGGGGGACGTGATGTTATCGGCGCTCAACTTCAGCCTTATGCGCGGAGGCGGACCGGGGGCATACAGAACGAACCTCAGCGGGTTTTCCGTGACCGCGATGCCTTTCGGATCCACGTCGCCGACCTTCCTTGCAGAATCGACCACCCTGATGCCGGCTGACGGCAGAAGATGCACCGTGACCCTGCGGGCGATGCCGTTACCGGAGTTCCCGATAACCGGCCAGAGCTTGTAAATCTGGGTGCCAACTCGATGCTCGATTCTCGTCCTCAGGAGCTGGATTCGAGGTGCGTTCACAACAAGCCCGAGGGTATCGACGCCTATGACCTGTCCACCGCGCACGAACTGGATAGGCATGGTCACAACGTAGCCATCCGAAACCCCGTTGTGGATGCTCATCTCAAGCGGGGTTCTGACGATTGTCGTGTCGAGGCGATAGACCGTATCCACGACGATGGAATCCGTCAGGATGTCCGCCGCGGTATCCGAATCCGTGAACCTCATGGTGATGCCGGTGTAGTTTAGGATGCCGTCGTTACCGAGCTTCAGCCTGAGGCTGACCCTGTCGCCGGAGTTGACGCGGCCGTCTGCTGGCTCCACAACATCGTAGTCCATGAGGTAAGGCACTCCTAAGCCGCTTGTGACCACAATCGTATCGATTGCGGCGGTCACAGTCGGATCAAAGGTCGCTATGTAGAGCGGCCCGGCCGTCTGAGGGTTGACGGTGAAGTGCGCGTAGCCGCTGGCATCGGTGGTGTCGATGTCGTAAGTCTCTCCTTCCTTGAAAACTGCGACCATCTTGTGAGGCATCCCGTTCCCGTCGTTGTCCACGAGCCTGAAGGTTATGGTCTGAAGGCCTACGGAGATGTTTGCCGGGGCACCGGTTATGTGTGTTTTACCGGGGACATTGCTCCAGAGTCTCAACTGCGGCATTCCCATGAGGTTATAGGAAAACAAGACATATCGAGAATGGTTGTAGGCGCCAGCGTAGGCCACAAAAACGCTCCTTGACATAAGGTCGAGGGCAGCGATCTCCCGAATATGGTTGTGGTAAAGCTGACTGTAAAAATTGATGTTGTAAGGCTGGACAACATAGGGATAGTTGTTTCTCGTGCTTGAGAGAACGGCGATTGCCCCGCCCGGCGCCCTCATCATGTGCTCAACTATGCACTCACGGTCAAATCCCCCTGTTTCGCAGGAGATTATGTTGAAAACGGCCGGTTCATCGACGTTGCGCAGTGTGTCGGCGTGGTTGTAGGTGAATGAGACGCGCGGGGTCGAGTTGAGGTTGATGAAGGTATACCATCCGTGCACCTCCATCGTCACCAGTCCTACACCTGCGTTTACCGTGTCGATGAAATCCGTGAGCGAATTGTCGTGCGAATCGCTCTCATACATCCGGATGAGCGTAAAATCGTCGGGAAACTGATGCGTCAACTCTTCGCAGAGGGTGGCCCCATCGCCGGCGGAAAAGAGATCAGCACCGACGAAAAGCGCTTTTGCCGAATAGGTTGTATCGTTCGGCGAGACGTAGGCCAAGTATTTCCTGACCACATTGGCTATCTCGGCTGAATCCTGAAACGTCACCCTGCCGACAAACACGTCGGGCATCAGGTCAACGCTGTCTTCGAGTTCCGCATAGTGCCCGTTGCCGTTTCTGTCCCATGTCCCATCGAGGCATGAGAAATAGAGGTCGGTCGGCACATCATCGTAGTAACCTGTGCCGATGGGGACCGTAACCATCCTTGAAGGCAAAAACGGGCTGTCCGCACCGAGGAGAACCCACACCGTGCCGTGATTTTGATACATGTCGCGGATGAAGTTCCTGATCTTCTCAAGCCTGTCACTTCCCTCGTAACGGGATTCGATCCATGAAATTGTGCGAACAATTGCGGGATAACCTTCAAGGGCAAAGATGGCTTTCAGCCCGCCGAAGTAGTTTTCCAGCCCATCCTGCGTGATGATGACATAAGGGAAAACGTTGGAGTGTGGACCGGCCTTATCAACAAGGATCGGATTCGGGGCGTTTTGACGGAGATCATCTGGATTGGCAACAAGGTGAGAGAGCACCCTGAAAACGTAATCGAAATCGCTTTTTCGCATGATTCGGGGCGAAATGTAGGGTTCGCCTGACTCCTCCAGTTCGAGTTCAAGGTCAACGTGCGTGAGGAAATACACGTTGCCGGCGGAATCCACGCGCAGGGGATAGAAGTTGATGGTTCCAATGCGGTAGCCGAAAGATGTCCATGTTCCCACAGGCTCGGCTATCTTTTCCACGTATCGCATCCACAGGGAAGGTTTATCGGGCGGTGTCCGGAATTCTTCGGCCTCGGCCCTCAAGATTTCGTCGGCTCTGACGTCGAGTCTGGTGCTTTCAGCGTAAACGATGCGCACGTCTTCAACAGAATACCCCTGCGGGATGGAGACAAAGATCGGCTTTATGGGAAACATCGGCTCTCCTGTCTCAAGCAGAGGGACGGCACCATCCACGGAAACCATCCGATGGCCATTTACATCGGATATGCGAACGGATTGAAGGGGAAAATCCAGCGAAATCTGCATGTTCAAAGAGATTAAAATCCACGTCAACATGGCGGTCATAACGGATACCTCCTTTTCTCAATATGCCAGTGGCATGTCGAAGGCATATTTTATTGATTTCAAGCCACATTTAGCAAATTCGCGAATTGACTCATCAAAAAATGAGCTCCTTGCCGGGCAGGATGTTTGATCTTTCTGACGAGCGAGATGCCTAACCTTTCTATGCCTTGATTGTCCACTAAAGGAGAAACAAAGCGGTGATGGGATAGTCCCCGGAGATCCATGACCAACAAAATTTTTGAAAAAACATCTATCAAGAATCCCAACTAAACTTTTTAGGCACTCTCACTGGCCGATGCAGCTAATTCCTAATGGATTGCGGATGGTTTAAAATAATCGCCTCAAATAAACCTCTGGAGAAAAATGGCATGCTTACCATAATTTTGACACTTATCGTTATCGGACTGCTCATAACGATCCACGAGTTTGGACATTTCATCGCAGCAAAGCTGTCCGGAGTAAGGGTTAACCGATTTTCCATCGGTTTTGGCCCGGTAATCCTGCGGAAAAAGATCAGAGAGACCGAGTTCGCGCTTTCGGCTTTCCCTTTTGGCGGCTATGTGGACATGGCCGGCTCGGACATCCGACCCGACAACAATTACGGGCCTGACGAATTCCTCGGCCAGCCGGCATACAAAAGGTTTTTCATCGTGTTTGCCGGCCCGTTTTTCAATCTGATTCTCGGCTTTGTCCTTTTCTTAGCAAGCTATGCGTTTTTCGGCGTCGAAATTCCTCCGGGCCGCGCTGTCTCCGTCGAAAAAGCCGTTTCGCCGATCGAACAGCTTGATGGAGCGGAGGTCATCGAGGTCAACGGCCAACCTGTCAGGAACTGGCTCGATGTTTACAGGGCTGTCAGAGCCGAGACGGACAGCCATCTCTTTGTCGTTCTGAAAGGCGATGATACCCTCAAGGTCTGGGTTCCAGATTCGCTCCTCCCCTATATCACCGCCAAGATCCCGCCAGTGGTGGCAAGGGTTCAGCCCGGAATGCCGGCCTACAAAGCTGGCATTCAGCCCGGCGACACCATAATTG
>JAMOPK010000390.1 GCA_027064565.1 Caldifarciminota bacterium
TCTCACCGGTGGAGGTGCATGGATATCGCTTTCACCGAACATTGAGCAGGTCAAAGAGACATGGCGCACGCTGAAATCGCACGGTTTCGTCAGGTTCAAAGCTGTCGAGATACTGGAGAGGGAGATCCTCGTCCGTGAGCACGGAGTCCGTCCGCGCGAGAGGATGATCTCCCACACCGGCTACATCGTTTCTGCACGGAAAGTCAACATCCCGCCTGAGGAGGCATCCGAAATCGGAGGGAATTGAATCCCGGCTGGACGAACGAGATCAGCGCCGCCTGCCGAAGGCAGGCGGCTTTTTGTTTGTCACTAAAAGATTATCACCCTTGAGACAGCCGTTTTGTCTCCGGCTCTGGCTCTAAGGAAATATGCCCCGGAGGGCAGCGATATCGGTCTGGATTTCACGGTGTGCTCGCCGGCCGACAGCCTGCCTTCGAAGATGTCGCCCACAACCCTGCCGGACACCGAAATGAGCTGAACCGAGACCTCAGATTCTTCCGCAAGTGAAAGGTTTATCAGGAAATAGCCGTTTTTCGGGAAGGCTTCCACCCTGAAACTTACATCTCGGGGACGGGACTGCTCCGTGATCCCGACCTGATTGAGGTCGAGACGATAGACGGATCGCCCGTGGGTTCCCGCAATCAGCGTCCTGCTGCCGTCGTCGAGTGCCATGTCCATGATGACCGAATTGGGCAGTCCGTAGCCTAAAGGTTGCCAGTCCCCGCCTCCTACCGTCGAGTAATACGCCCCGACATCCGTTCCGACATAGACGAAATTCGGGCGCGATGGATCAACTTCCACAGCATTGACGGGTGCATGGGGCAGGTTATCCGTCACATCCACCCATGTGGAGCCTGCATCGTGGGTCACGAAGATGTAGGGCGTATTTTCATCGAGGGAATAACCTGAGAAAGTCACGTAAAATGTGGACGGATCGGTTGGATGAGCGGCGATGTCGGTGACATACCTGTCCGGCAACGAATCGCTCACATGCTGCCACGAGTTCCCGGCGTTGGTGCTGATCCACACATTGCCGTCGTCTGTCCCCGCATAGACATAATTGGGATCAGCCGGCGAAACCTTTATGACGGTCAGAGTTCCATAAATCAAATTGCCACTGCCGGGGCCGTTTGTCAGGTCTCCACTGACGGGAGTCCAATATCCGGCAAGATTCGTGGATTTATAGACCCTGTAAGTGCCGTAATACATGATGTCCGGATTGGCTGGCGTCAGGGCATAAGGCGTGTCCCAATTCCGACGGTCGTTGTCGTCCACGCCGTCAAGGCAATAGTCAAAATACCAGCCCCCATCCGTGGATTTTTCGAGATGGCCGTATTGCCATTCAGCAAAGATGATGTTCGAGTTTCTCGGGTCTATCGCGGGCAAAAAGCCGTCTCCACCGAGAATTAGCTCCCAATCATCCACTGAGCCGGTCATTGTCCTTATTGTTCCGTTATCCTGAGTCCCTCCGTAAATCCTGACCGGGTGGTTGGGGTCTATAGCCACGTCGTAGAACTGCGTTATTGGCAGGTTTTCAATGTGTTGCCATGTATTCCCTCCGTTGTGTGAGATGTAAACCCCGCCGTCGTTGCCGTCAATGATGTGATTCGGATCAAGCGGAGAGATCCAGAAAGCATGATGGTCAACGTGGACGTCCCAGCCGGTGAGCTGATACCACGAGTTGCCTCCATTGGTGGTTTTATAGACATCAAGCCCCATAGCATAGACCACCTGAGGATCTGTGGGATCGACCCTGATCTGCCCGAAATACCATCCGTAGGAACTGAAGATGTAGGATAGGTCTCCATCGTTAGTCCTCGACCACGTGTCACCACCATCGGTTGTTTTGTAAAGCCCGGTGAAATATCCGGGATGGTCGGAGAAAATAGCATAGAGCACATTGGGATCGGTCTGACTGATGGCAATGCCGATCCTGCCGACATTGGAGGAGGGGAGACCGTTTGTCAGACGTTCCCACGTGGCACCGCCATCCGTTGAGCGGTAAATGCCGCTTCCCGAACCGGACACCCGCCTGTTTTCGGGCGTCCGTATCCTGCTCCACATAGCGGCATAGACGATGTCCGGGTTCTGAGGATTGATGACGAGATCGATGCAACCGGTGGTGTCATCGACAAACAGCACCTTTTGCCACGTCTGTCCCCGGTCCACGGATTTGTAAACGCCCCTTGTCGTGTCGGTCGAGAACAGATGGCCCATCGCCGCAACGTAAATCTCGTTGTGGTTCTGAGGGTTGATTACGATTCTGGCGATATGGGCGGTGGAATCGAGGCCCAGATGTTCCCATGTCTGGCCCCTGTCGTGGGATACGTAGAGGCCTGTGCCGTTGAAAGAATCGCCGGAGGAATTGGCTTCCCCTGTTCCTACGTAGATGGAGCCGTCAACCGGGTCAACGGCAAGTGCCCCGATGGAGAGGCTCGGCATGGTGTCGAAGATGGGAACCCAGCTCGTTCCGCCATCCGTGGACCTGAAAACCCCTCCGTCCGCCGCCCCGATGTAGATCACGCTTGTGTCCTGTGGATCGACTGCGATGTCGGTAACCCGGCCGCCGATGTTCACCGGGCCGGCAAGCTGCCACATGCCGGATTTCACCCCGGCACTGGCCCTGAGGCGCATGGCCTCCGCCCTTGCCCTGTTCACCGCTTCAGCCGGAATGTAGCCGAGAGGATATGCGCGCTGAGCGTAAAACCATTCCATGAAGTCCTTTTCCCCCTCGACGAGTTCCCTCGCCTCGTTCGTGGGATGGGCATTGCCACGGGGCTGCCCGATGAGCAACATCGCTATGATTAAGCCCTGCATAAGATAACCTCCTGATAAAATTTCTTGCCCGTTAGGGCGTGTTTTTTATCGAAATCCGTGACCAATGACCGCTAAATGATAAACCAGACGCATGACGCGTTGACAGGTTGAATGGTAGGTCTCGCTTTTCTGGTTTATACTATTGGCCAGCCCCGGAACAGATGTCAAAATCAAGTTGTGGAGATAGATGGAAGGAGCGGAATTCTTGACAGGTAAGTCATTTAGACTTTAAGATAACCGCCCAAAATAAGCGAGGTGGATTGGGATATGAAGACTTTTTTGCCGAAACCGGACGAGATCAAAAGGGAATGGGTGCTTATTGATGCCGAAGGTCAGCCTTTAGGGCGTCTCGCTTCCAAAATAGCACTTATTTTGCAGGGCAAGAGAAAGAGGATTTACACCCCGCATATCGACACCGGAGATTTCGTCGTGGTGGTGAACGCTGAGAAGGTTCTGCTGACAGGCAAGAAGCTGGATCAGAAGCTCTACTATCATCACTCCGGATATCCGGGTGGGATGCATGTGCGGACAGCCCGTCAGATCATGGAGAAACACCCTGAAAGGCTGATAAGGGAGGCCGTAAGGCGGATGCTACCCAAGAACAAGCTTGGCAGGAAGATGTTGAAGAGGTTGAAGGTTTACGCCGGCAACGAGCATCCTCACAAGGCGCAGAAGCCTCAGCCATTTGACATCAGTTCATTCAATTGATGGGAGGGAAAATGGAAGATAGGAGAATCATTTTTGCGCATGGATCGAGGAAGAGGGCCGTTGCGCGTATAAGGTTGAAAGAGGACGGGCATGGCTGGATTTACGTCAATGGCAAGCGTCCGATGGAGTATTTCGGACGCGAAGACCTTGTCATCCATGCCCTTGAGCCTTTGAAACTCTACAATAAGGCCGGTGAGATCGATGTGGTCGCAAAGGTGGAAGGCGGCGGACTGAGCGGCCAGGCCGGCGCATTGAGGCTCGCAATCGCACGGGCGCTTGCTCAGTTGGACGAGTCGCTTCACGATACCCTCAAAGAACACGGTATGCTTACCAGAGATCCAAGGGAAAAGGAGAGGATGAAGTATGGAAAGAGAAAGAGAAGAAGGGCGCATCAGTTCTCCAAGCGCTGAGGCAAAACAGTTTCAGCTCCCGGTTACAATCAAAGACCTGCTTGAAGCCGGAGTGCACTTTGGCCACAAAAAGAGACGCTGGAACCCCAAAATGGCAAAGTTCATCTTCGCGGAGCGCCAGGGAATCCACATCATCGACCTCAGAAAGACTATGGAACAGCTCGAAAAGGCCTACAAACGGGTGGCTGAGGTTGCAGGTAGCGGAGGCTCCATCCTTTTCGTCTGCACAAAGAGGCAGGGCAAGGACATCGTTGCCGAGGAGGCCCAGAGAGCAGGCGTGTTTTACATGACAGAAAGGTGGCCGGGTGGAACGCTGACCAATTTCTCCACGATCAGGTCGAGAATTGAGCGGATGAAGGAACTCGAACGCATGAAAGAGGAGGGTGACCTCCAGAGATTACCTAAGAAAGAGGCGGCGCTGCTTGAAAAGGAACTCCAGAAGCTCCAGAAGGTGTTTGGTGGCATCAGGGACATGGAGAAACTGCCCGATCTCATTTTCATCATTGACATCGTTCACGAGGAGATTGCGGTTCACGAGGCAAACAAGCTTGGCATCCCGATAGTTGCGCTTGTTGACACCAACGGCGACCCGGATAAAGTCGATCTGCCGATACCCGGCAACGATGATGCAATTCGTTCAATCAAATTGATAACAAAAGTGATTGCCGATGCAGTGATTGAGGGTAAACAGGGCAAAGATTACCTTGTCAAAGAATCGGAGTTTGAAGGTAAGGAGGCTGCGTGAAATGGCCAAAATAACAACCGAAATGATCAAAGAGCTGCGTGCAAGGACAGGGGCCGGTGTGCTTGACTGCAAAAAGGCCCTCGAACAGGCCGATGGCGATATGGACAAGGCTGTTGAGATCCTGAGGAAGATGGGCATCGCCAAGGCCGACAAGAAGATCGGACGTGAGACCAAGGAAGGCATAATCGAGGCATACATCCACCCCGGCGCTCAGCTCGGCGTCCTCGTCGAGGTCAACTGCGAGACCGATTTCGTGGCAAGAACCGAGGAGTTCAAGCAGTTCGCTCATGAGATTGCCATGCAGATTGCGGCCGCGGCGCCGAGATATGTGTCCATCGAGGATATCCCCGAAGAGGTTATCGAGAAAGAAAAAGAAATTTATCGTGCACAGCTTAAGGATTCCAATAAGCCCGAACATGTGATCGAAAAGATCATTGAGGGCAAACTTAAGAAGTTCTATCAGGAAGTTGTGCTCCTCGAACAGCCTTATATCCGTGACGAATCCAAGACCATCAAGGACCTGCTCAAAGAGACCATTGGAAAACTTAAGGAAAACATCCAGATAAAACGGTTCGCAAGGTTCCGTGTCGGCGAAGAGTAAGAGAAACAGGCCAAAATACGAGAGAGTTATCCTTAAACTCTCCGGAGAAATGCTTGGAGGGGAACAGGGGTTCGGCCTTGATCCCCTCTCTTTTTCTTTTTTCGCCGATGAGATAGCGAAAGCCGTCAAAAAGTTCAAAAAGGTCAAAATAGGCGTGGTTGTCGGCGGGGGGAACATCCTCCGCGGCGCACGCAATGAGCTTCCGATCGACCGTGTTGCAGCGGATTACCTTGGGATGCTTGCAACCGTTATCAACGGCGTTTCTCTCAAGGCTATGCTTGAGGCCAAAGGGCTGCACGCACGTGTTCTCAGCGCAGTGCCGGCCATCGGCACGATGGGCTACTC
>JAMOPK010000391.1 GCA_027064565.1 Caldifarciminota bacterium
TGAACGCTAATGGGACAAAACTTCCTGATAGGTTTTCCGTGATGGTGCAGGGAGTTGTGAGGAAAGATGGGATACTCGATCTCCAGCTTAACATCCCGAAACGTGGCGCCGTGAATGTGGCGATTTATGATGTCACTGGCAGAATCCTCCAGAGCCAGAGCAGGATGCTGGATGCAGGATACCATCAGATGAGCTTCAAACTGGATGCACCGTCTGGAGTGTATTTTGTCAGGGCTGAGTATGGGAACAAAAAGCTCATCCGCAAGTTCATGGTGGTCAGGTGAGATAAAAAAGAAGCGTGGCCCAAAAGGCCACGCCCAAACCCTAAGCTTTGGCGGGGCAAAAGCCCCGCCTTTATTTTATGCCTCAATCATGCTCGTGGGAAGCCTATGATGTCGGGCGGGACGCCCGACCCACAATGATACCATACCCACCAGTCTTTGACTTAATCCCTGATGGAGTGGTCAGAAATGGAAAATGGGAAAGCAAAAACATCGGTGGGACGGCCGTGCCCGGCCATCAGAAGGGCCTGAAAAGCTGGAAAACCAGTGACTGAGATTCCCACAGGAACTTTTTCTAACACCTTTCTCATAACTTGCGAAAAATGAAAGTTCCGATAAATTAAGAACCTCACACGGAGGGGCATCCGGGCGACCGCGGGAGGCGAGATGCCTCCTGAGGAAAGTCCGAGCTCCAGAGGGCAGGGCGCTGGGTAACACCCAGGGGCGTCAGGGGAGACCCTGGCGCTACGGATAGGGCCACAGAAACGAGACCGCCGATGGCCCGAAGGCTACGACGCCTTCGGGATCAGGCAAGGGTGAAACGGTGGGGTAAGAGCCCACCAGGCGGGATGGTGACATCCCGTGCTGGTAACCCCCGCCCGGAGCAAGGCCAAACATGGAGGGAAGGAGCCGACAGGCTCCGGGGTGTGGCCCGCACCCCTCGACCTCCGGGTAGGCCGCTTGAGCGGTGTGGGTAACCCACCGCCCAGATAAATGGTCGCCACCTGCCTCAGGCAGGGACAGAACTCGGCTTACAGGGTGCTCCTCCGTGTGATTTTTATATCCTGAACCTCAATTTGATACCAAGAAGCGGCCGATTGTAAGGCATCCCCTTCCCCACAGAGATCGGCGAGGCAAAATCACGCCAGATGCGGCGCGCGTAAAACTCCGCAAAGGGAACGATGCCCAGCCTCAGGTTGTATCGGTATTCCAGAGCGACCGATGTCGAATAGATGTCGTCTATCCTTCGGTAGCCCTCCCACGAGGAGACAAAATACCGGTTTCTGTAAGATGCCGAAAACTCAAGCTTCAATTTTTTACTCAACCCCTCATTGATGGTCAGCTTTACGCCCCGCTGGACGTATCCGCTGAAAACGGCATCGCTCTCTGCCCCCCTGTGAACTTTGTAACTTGCAGATATGCAATTGTTTTTTCGGCACAGGCCGAGGGAAGCCTGATAGAATCTTCCGCTCATGAAATCGAAGGTTGGGTTCTCGAACTTAACCATCCCGGTCGCCAGTCCCGGCTTCAGACACAGGCTCCCGACATCTATTCGGTAATCCGCTCCTGCCCGCGCCGAATGATAGCCCACGGGAGAGCCACTTTTCAGGGTGTAAAAAAGCAGTTTGTAAGGGAGATACGAGACGTCGAGGTTGAAATTGCCTGATTTCAGGAAAAGTTTGAATCTCTGATAACCCTTTTCGGTGTTCCTTGCATAACTCACGACATTGACCCTGAAACCGATGGCAGTGGACGGCGAAAGAGAATAGCGCAGTGTCCCCAGAAAGGATGTCCGGAAATCATCTATCGACCTAATAGGGAGCTGAATGTATCCGTCGATGATGCTGTCTATCGCACCATCGGGATATTGAAACGGGTTGCGGTCGTAAGCAAAGCTTGTGGTGAAATATACCGTTGCATGCGGGGTAAGATGGATCGGCCAGAACTGACCGAGCATGACCATGGTCAGGATTTTCATGCGTCAAACCTCCTATTTTGATCATTCCCGAGCCGGGAACCAGCGCTCATTTCCGCCCCACCAGCACCCTGACGGAGGTGTTTGGCGGCGTGAGTTCAACCTTCAGGACATGTTTGCCCTTCGGAACGTTCAACCACACGACCTTTCTCACGGATGGGATAAGTATCGGGTTATCCTGATAATAGACCGAATGGGATTTGAGCACGGTGAACGATTTTTCAGAAACGAGTTTGCCATCGATGTATGCCCTGACAAGGACGTCCTCCGGTTCGGGATCACGAGGCGCAAAATTGTATCTGACGGCGATTTTGACCCTTGCAGGCCCATCAACAGGGAATCCCAATTTGCCGCTGTCTGATGCCCAATATCTGACGGGATTGTTGTTTTCAACGGCTATGATCGCCTCCGCGGGCGTGGATGGGGTGACTTCCTTCCATTTGTAGCTTTTTTCAATCACGGGCCGGACAAGCACCGAATCAAAAGTGGCATCGAAAAGGTAAAGCCTGTAAACGTGCCTGCCGGGCGGCACCTCCACGATGAAGGAGCGCCATTTTCCGAGCCGATACCCGTTCCATTTTGCCCCTTTCGACATCTCTGTGGACTTCACAACGGCTTTCTGGCGCACGGAATCCTCTTCAAGGATTATGCTGTAGCGCCCGGATTTGCGCGAAGGATCCGTGAAAACCAGTCTGGTGTAAAACCTCAAAGTTGAAGGGCCGGAGACTTCCACCTCGACGGGTTTTTCTCTGGTGAGCAGATAATACTCCTGCTTGATCTCGATGCGTTTGATCACGGTTACCTCAACCGGTTTGCCATCCTTCACTTGAATCTGCCCCACAAGGACAGCAAAAAGGAAACCAGCCAGATTCAACATCATAATTCCTCCTTGTTAGATGGTCCTCAGCACTTCCAGATTGGAAATTATGAAGCGTTCTTTAAGCCTTCAACCGATACATTATAATTCGAGCGTTATGGAATAATCTATCAAAAACACTGACGTTCAGACAGAAGTTCGGACAACTACAAAAAATTGTCGATAAGTAAATTGATCTGGACAAACGAAGCTACCTCCTCATTCTTCAGGATCTTTACTTTTTACCCAAATTACAAAGCTCCCTCCCCTGCGATTTTATAAAGGGACACATATAGAGCCTGAGATGTTTGCTGTTTTCATAGACATAGACGCCTATCACGCCAAGCTAATGCACGAGAAAGGCAAGGTAACGGATGTCTCGATATTTGTTGCTGTTGGGATAAGGAAGGCCATAAGACAATCCAATCTGATGAGGGTCAAATTTGAGGTTGACGAATTAGAAGGAGCATTACGCAATTTTTAGGGGTAAGTCTCTCATAGACTCTCTCACCATTCACAGAACGCCGGTGGAAGAGGATGTCAGTTCAGGCTATGACAGGAGTGGCAGGATTGGCGGAAAAGTCGGTGTGTTCGACATCACCGGTAGGTTCCTTGGCAGAGACTCGACGGCAATCAGAAAACCCGGAGTTTACATCATACGCGGGGAGAACGGCTCGCATAAATTCTTCATCGTGAGATAGACTCCATGCGGTGGAGAGGGGTTACTTTGTTGATTTCCTTTTGCTGATGACTGCATCCCCAAGATGTTCCGGCAGGACTTCATATTCTTTGAACTCCGGGAGATTCTTGTCCGTAATGCCGATCTGATACTCTATTCCTCCTCTATGTTGATGGCTGAGATATCTGTTGGTCTTAATTTCTTCGTTCGTCATCACCCAATATGTTATCCTATCGATCCATACACCGATGAAGATAAACATATCAGCAACATCTATTTTTATCTGCTGATAATTCATCCAGAACGGCTCCCGTGAGTCCGATCTCAGAGCTCGGGAAACCAGACTGCCCCGTTTTCTTTTGTTTATGGCTCTTGCTGACTTTACTTCTACCCTGATCCCTTCGATCCACAGATCATATTGGCCATGATAATTAGGGTCGAGTTTTTTTATCAGGACATTTAAACCGGGAGTCCAGATCGATTATATGCTGATGTGCCCATGTCTCGCCAAATATCCTGGGTGAGAGGGTGTAAAGTTCAAGATATCGATTGGATGATACATAGTTGTTCCTTAACCTTTCATATTCTTCAAATGTGAGCTTATTTTTGCTTAGCAGAAACATCAACATATACTCATATTCGTTGAACGGAAAGACGGACATTAAACTTTCTAACCTTGCGTTTAACAAATCTCTATCATCTGGACTGAGCGAATCCGCCAATCCATTCAGATATTGTTTCAATTGTTCTAAGTCCATTTCGTTTCGTCTTCGTCCAATTCGGGGAAAGGGGATTCCCATTGCCAGCCTGTTTTCCCCGTTTCCCTATAGCGTTCGAGTCTTCTTATGGTGATTTCCGCAAATACGGGATCAATGTCAAAGGTGAAAACCTTTCTCCCCAATCGTTCCCCCGCAATGAGGGTGGTTCCTGAATGTGCGAAGAAATCAACCACCAGTTCACCCTCATCGCTGCTGCTTTCTATGATCCTTTCTATGGCTTTCAAAGGTTTCTGGGCATAACATCCGGGGACGTTTTCCTCCATTCGGTAAAAAACCTGCTGGATATCCACCCATACATTGCCCGGCCTAATTGTATCGGACCTGCTTCTTTCCAGATTTTCAGTAAGTTTGCCTTTCACAACCTTATAATACCCTCTGAGTATTTTAGGGATGTCAGTGTAAACTACTTTAAATGAAGGGTTCCCTTTAACATAGTATAGTAGTTCCTGCCTAACCCACATCCAATTTTTTTGAGTGCCGTATCCGCGTTGATTCCTCAAAGTTATGAAATTCTTTGGACGCAACTCTTTGAATTCCCGCATCATGATCATGAAATCCGGAAGGGGTTGAAAGTTATCGCGATAATCCGCTCCTATCCAGACATAGAGATGGGCGTCATCGGCCATTATTTTGAGAGTGTTTCTGACCCATTTTCTGGAAAATTGGATATAATTTTCAATGTCCATTTTGAAGAGGTTGGGGGTGTTGGCGTTACCAACAACCACGTTATACGGTGGGTCGTTTATGACCAATCTGGCTTTTTCCTCTCCCAGAATTTTCTTAACATCTTCTTCTTTTGTGGCGTCCAGAACCCCAACCCTATGTCCTTTGACGGGATCCTCCCATATCTCCCCGTATTTCAAACGGCAGAGTGGCAAAATTTTTCCCCTCAGTTCACCATGAATATCCAGCCTTTTTAGTTTTTCTCTTGTTTTCCCGGATTTTTGACCTATTTTTGATTCGAAAAGCTCAATCTGCAATGTTGACTTCATTTTGCTCTCCGTTAAGATTGTTTTTCATCCGCCCATTAAATCGACGCAACTTTATTGTATCTCACAACCATATACCTGTGCAAATTTTATGTCGGGACAAACATGTCTGGTGCGGATGGGTTGTGATCGCGATTTCACTTGCCATGATCCTCCATCTATGCATAAAATTCAGGCAAACAATCAGGAGTTAGTCAAATGGCAAAGATGGAAGTCGAAGTAAACGGCATCAGGTTTCGGAATCCGGTTCTCACCGCCGCTGGCCCGAACGTCAT
>JAMOPK010000392.1 GCA_027064565.1 Caldifarciminota bacterium
GATGCGGTCTATTCCAATTTCCCGGATCCATGGCCGCGGAAGAGACACGCCCGGAGGCGACTTTTCACGTCCGAGTTCGCACACATCCTCGCTGACAGGCTGTCGGAAAACGGATTTGTGGCACTTGCGACCGATAACCCTGAGTTCCGTGACTTTGCCATCGAGAACATGGTCTCAAGCGGTTACTTCGCAACGGAATTCCCGAACGGTTATCGGATCGGGTTGCCGGAGTCCTATCCCCGGACGAAATACGCTCAGAAATGGCTTGAGGCCGGCAGGGAACTCTATTTCATCAGGTTCAGGCTGGTCAAACGCCCTGAGGGCGGGTTCCACTGCCCCATAAAAAGGAGTGTCATCATGCCCCATGTGATTCTTGAGCCAATTGAATCCCTTGAGTCGGCCGTAAAGGATTTCGAGAGGATGGAGTTTCGGGAGGATGAAATCTTTGTGAGGTATGCGAATGCGTATCTTTCGGCGGACGGCAGATCCGCACTTTTCGAGGTATTTGTTGGAGACTGGCGGCTGGTTCAGAGGATACTCATTCAGGTCAGGGCGAGGGAAAACGAAACGATAGTCAAACTGGATCACATCAACCATCCGGTTGTGACAGAAGGCGTTAAGCTTGCTGTCAGGAGGCTTGCTCGGTGGCTCTCCGAGAGATTCGGGCTGGAGGTAAAATCCTTGAAAGCCTGAAAGTTCCACGCTCATCTGTATAATCAAATCCCCCAAAGGAGGTGTATGAGATGATAAACAATAACGAGGTGACTATTCGCTTTGAAGGCGGGCCTGAGATGAAAGTCAGGAGCGGTTCCCGCCTGCTTGATGCCCTTGAAAAGGTGCCGCAGCTCCTTGAAAGGGAACATCCGGTGGTGGCCGCCCATGTAGATAACAAATTGGTGAGCCTGCATTACACGGTCATGAGGGATGTGGACGTCAGGTTGATCGATCTCTCGCATCCCGACGGTCAGCGGGTTTACGAAAGAAGCGTTGCGTTCATCATGACCTATGCCGCCCAGAAGGTGCTGCCCAAGGTCAGGATAAACGTCCTGCATTCCTACAGAAACGGGATTTACTGCGAGGCGGCACGCGAGGAACAACTTACACCTGAAGAGGTTGCACGGATCAAGGAGGAGATGCTCAGGATCGTCGAGCAAGATCTGCCAATTATTCCCGAAGCCATCGATGAGGAGACCGGAATCAAGCTGTTTCAGCAGATGGAGGACCGCACCGACGCCATCAGGTTGCTCAAATACATGCCCGAGCATCAGAGGATTTTCATCTACCACATCGAGGACTACATCGACTATGCCTACATTCCACTCGCACATCGGACGGGCGTTCTGGACAGGTTCGACCTCGTGCCTTACGGCGATGGGATGGTGATTCTTCTGCCCGAAAGGCTGGATGTCTCTAAGGTCGCACGGCTGCAGGAACAGCCAAAACTGTTTGCCACGTTCAAGGAATCGGCCAGATGGGCGCGGGTCCTCGGCGTCAAGGACGTGGGCAGCCTCAACCAGCTGATAGCCTCAGGTCATGTCTCCGATTTCGTCAAGATTTCCGAGGCATTCCATGAGAAAAAGATCGCCTACATCGCCGACGAGATCACGAAGGAGGAAGGCAGAGTCAAGGTTGTGCTTATAGCAGGCCCATCTTCATCGGGCAAGACCACTTTCTCGAAAAGACTGGCGATCCAGTTGAGGGTCAACGAGAGAAGCCCGATTACTGTCTCGCTGGATGACTATTTCGTCGATCGTGAGAAGACCCCTATCGGCGAGGACGGCAAGCCGGATTTCGATTCCATCGACGCCATCGATGTGGCTCTGTTCAATGAAAACGTTCGAGACCTGTTGAACGGCAAGGAAGTCGTCCTTCCAAAGTTCAATTTTAAAACTGGCAAAAGAATGCCCGGCAGGCGCATCAGGATGAAACCCGACGATATCCTGATCGTCGAGGGCATTCACGGCCTGAATCCGAGGCTTACGGAGTCTATTCCTGTCGAGCGGACATACAGGATTTATGTCAGCGCACTCACCCAGATCAGCATCGATGGGCACAACAGGATTTCGACGTCTGACACGAGACTTATTCGGAGGCTTGTCAGGGATAAGTTCTTCCGCGGCCATTCGGCACTCACCACGCTCAGCATGTGGCCCAGCGTCAGGCGGGGCGAGGAGAAGCACATCTTCCCCTATCAGGAAAACGCAGACATCATGTTCAACTCGGCGTTGCTTTACGAGCTTGCCGTGCTAAAACTCTATGTGGAACCCATGCTTGAGGAGGTCAGCTCCGACGTCCCGGAATACGCGGATGCGGTGCGTCTCATCTGGCTCCTGTCCCACATACTCGGCATGTTGCCCAATGAGGTGCCGCCGACGTCCATCCTGAGGGAATTCATCGGCGGAAGCAGCTTCAAATACTGAGATGGGCGGGCGTTTCTGCCTGCCTTCATCTCAAAATCACCGTCACATCGTCCATGATGTTGACGCCAAGCGCAAGCGCCGCGTTGCCTTCCCTGATGGAAACCTCGAGATAGCCGGATGATCCCGGGATTATCAGGAACTCGCCGACATCAACTTCCGCATAGGCGCGCCTGAGTCCCGATATCTCCCTGCCTTTGATCAGGATAGCGGCATCACGGGATCCCTTGACCCAATCCGATGGGACGTTTGTGACCACGTTGCCGAATTTATCAACGTAAATCACTTTGCCTGAGATTTTGCCGTCAATGCGGACGGGCGACGGGATTTCGACTTTCACCGGGTCGCTGAAAAGGGTCCCGATCTCCTCAGGCTTCTCGCCCTTTGCCAGTCTGGCTGCGGCCGGCGCAAAGACGTCCCTGCCGTGGAATGTGTTTGAGGCGTCCTTCGGAATGGGTATCTCGTAAGCTTTCCAGTCACCATCGTAAAACGGGGTGAACAGCCCGTTGTCAGGCCCGACAAAGAGGTAGCCTCCGGATTTGAGGATCATGGCCCGCCTCTCGCTGCCAACTCCGGGATCGACCACGGCAAGGAAGACCGTCCCTTCGGGAAACCACCTGTAAGACACGCTCAGAAGAAACTGAGCTGCCACTATCGAGTGGGAGGGCACCTCGTGTGAGATGTCCACGAAACGAATCTCGGGGTCTATCTTCAGCATGACCCCCTTCATCACGCCGACGTAGTGGTCACGCAGGCCGAAATCCGTGAGTATTGCCACCGTGTGCTTCATCTCGTGATCCCGAAGGTGAAACTGTAGCCCGTGCCCGCCTCAAATTCGTTCATTCCGAAATCGATGTAGTAGTCGCGGGCGATTATGCCGGCACCGATCCCCATGTTGCCTTCCCCATAACCCACTCGCAGAGCCAGCACTTTCAGGACAACCACCTCAGCGAAAAGCGAATAGGTCTCGTAGAATCGGTGCCACTGGTAGGTGAACCCGGCGGTTATCCCGTTCCGTGTGACCGCAATGCCCGCTGTCCTGACGTAATCCATGTCGTTCCGGGTGTAAGTCATGTTGTGGAACGTGTATGCCAGCCTTAGGGCCCTGAACCGCAGTTCACTGCCGAAATCCACCGCCCAGTTCGAGCGGCGAAAGGCCTCGCCTTCGGACGCCGAGACGCGAAAGTTCCTGAGATTCAACCCGATCCCTGCCTGCATCCCGTCAAAAAGGGTGCCTCTGACTGCGGCCGCAAGGATGAGGTTCGATTCGGAGTAGAATTTCTCAAGCCGTTTGCCGCTGTAGCCCGCTCCGATGGCAAAGTTTTTCAACCTGATGGCCGCTGCCGCCTCGCCGTAGCGCAGGTCATTGAGTTCGTAAGGCACGGCATAGGAGAAAGATGCGGTCAATCTGCTTGAAAACGGGAGGCCGGCGGGATTGACGAACACCGACGGCGCTCCGCTGACAACGGGCGAGGTCCCGTTCATCAAAGCCATCGACCTTGCGTCGATTCCCATTGAACCCCAGTAAGCTATTGATAGGAAAAGGATTGCCCCATTCATGGCTTCACCACCGCAAAGGTTTTTCTGTCAACGAAATTGGCCGTTTTGATCTCGATGAAATAGATGCCCGGCGGAAGCGCATCCGTGGAAAAGGTGACGTTCAGCGTGTCATCGGGTTCAGCCGAGAAGTCTTTGCTATCGATTTTGTTCCCCGCCTCATCGTAGAGGTTGACCGTTCCGTCCAGATTTTCCGTGAAAGCGAAGCTCACGGTCAGCCCATCGCCGGGCCTGAGGATGCGCTTTGACAGGTCAAAAGCTGTAAGTTTCAGCGATATGGGCGGGATTTCGACAATTTGGACGGCCGAGTCCGGCATCACCCCTTCGTCCGCCACGCCGTCGGAATCGGAATCCACGGGTATTTCGGCGAACCGATTAATCACGTTTGGCGCGCCTATGAGCTGGTTGTCCGGTGCCGCGTCGCCGCCCGTGGAGTTGTCCCCGCCAGCTATAAGCGCCACGATTTTGACCGTGGCTCCGGGTTCCAGCCGGCCGCTGGAAAAAGCGCTTGAGAACGGAATCGACGCCTCAAGCCCGCCCCGGACGCCGCTCCGTGCGCCCACGACGAAATTTGCACCGCTCAGGACTTCAGTTCGGCCGTTGCCCAACAGCTTGCGCACACCGCCGGTCGGCTGATCCGAGTTCCACACTGCGATCAGGATGCGGGGTTTCATCCCGCGGAAGGAAAAATTGCGGGGATACCAGTCCAGATCGTTCAGGCCGTAGTCACCGGGGGCATCGCCGAAATCAACGGCGATGAGCAGGGCGTTGTATTGGACCACGTAATCGGCTCCCACGTAGAGCGTTGTCGAGTCCCACGTGAGGTATATGTTGAAGATTTCGTTCATGCTGCCCCATCTTGAATCCGAGGGGCTGTCCGGGATGATCAGCTCATCGCTGGAAAAGTCCTCTATCTCCCCGTCAACGGTTATGGTGTGATACGTGACGGAGACGAGCGAGATCGCAAGGAGAATGGATAACATTTTGCCTCCTACCTGCCTGCGCCCAACAATTTTTCGTTGACTTCCCTTGTGGCCTCTTTGAGGGCTTCCGCGGGCGTTTTCAGGCCTTTGAGTGCGGCTTCCATCTGTGGGTTGAATATCCGCTCAAAATCGCCGTAGTTCGGAACCGGCGGCCTCGGCCTCGCATACTTCATCTGCTCGACGAAAACCGGAAGGTAGGGGTGTCTGGTGGTGTCGATCAGCGGCAATGCGGCTGTGTTGACGGGGATCTGACCCAGCTGGTTGGCCCAGTAAGCCTGCATCTCAGGCGAAAGCAGGAACTTGAGGAACTCGATGGCCTTTTCCTTGTGGGCGGCTCCGACCGGGATCACCATGTTGGTTCCGCCGATGGAGGTCGCCGAGCCGGCCGGGCCGGCGGGTATGAGCGCAACGCCGTAGTTCAACCCCAGTTCGTTCAGCGACTTGATTGACCATGGGCCGTCCAGAATCATGGCGTATTTCCCGTTTCGGAAGCCTGCGTCAGGCGGAATCGCACCGCTCTGCCATGCCCCGGCTTCGACTTTGTATTTCCGATAAAGGTCAACCTTGAACGAG
>JAMOPK010000393.1 GCA_027064565.1 Caldifarciminota bacterium
AAGTTTTGTTTCACTTACCATGAGGCCCTAAGGATGAACCCTTTTGAAACTCGGCGTAAGATTATCGAAACTTACGAAGAAACAGGAAACATCAGGAAAACAGCTAACCTTTAGAAAATATGGGAACCCTTGTGCAGGTGCGATGTTGAGCGTGGTTGTCAAAGCTTTTTGCTGAATGCACGATAGATTACTTTCTGATTGATGTGCTGTAAAGGCTGAGGCGGGGATTCAACTTCCCCGCCTCCTGGAGGTTATTCCTGTTTTCCGATCTCTTTCATGAGCACCTCGACGGCCTTTTCAATCTGTGGACCGCCGGGGATGTTATCGTATTCGGGCGGGTTCTCGACGTAGATGTCCGGCTTCACAGGCCCGTTTTCTAAATTTTTACCGTTCAGCCTATACCAGCCGACGAAAGGCATTCTCACGACGGTCATCCCGTCGAAAAGCGTCGGATTGTCTGTCCCGATCACAGCGCCGAATGTTGGGACGCCTATCAGTTTGCCCAATTTGAGCTGTTTGAACCCCATCGGGAATATCTCGGCATCGCTGTAACTGTAAGAGTTGATGAGCACGGCAGCCGGTTTGTTCCACAGGAAATCCGGGCTGTAGCTGATATGTGTCGCCCATCTCGACCTGTAATAGCCGTAAGGCACGCGGCTCAGGAAGTTGAGGATTTCGTCGTGCGTCCTGCCGCCGCCGTTGTAGCGAACATCGATGATAAGAGCCTGTTTGTCACGGTTCTTATAGACGTCATCGTAAAATTTCTTCAGGGAGGTGTAACTCATCGCCCGGATGTGAAGGTATCCGATTTTCCCGTGGCTGAGTCTCTCGACGATCTTCCTGTTGCCATCGACCCATGCCTCGTAAACGTGTGTTCTGAGCTGCCATGGGGTTTCAAGGGTCACTTCCTCCTCGTGAGTGACCGGGATGATGCCGGATTTCCACGTGATTAAGACCTTTTTGCCGGCCTTTTTGCGGAGGTAGCTGTAGAAATTGGAGTCGGGCGAGATTTTTTCGCCGTTTATGGCGGTTATCACATCTCCGGGCTTCAAATGCAGATACCGGTCAGCCACCGACTTTGGAATGACTTTAGATACCCTGACGCCCGGGCCGTGGTAATTCGGATCGATTTCTATGCCTATTTCGCCGGTGGTTTCCCGATAGGCATCCGGATCGTTGCGCCAGATTCCAAGATGCGAGGCGTTGAGCTCGCCCAACATCATCGAAAAGACGAGTTCAAATTCCTCAGGTGTCCTGACCCTTGTGTTCCAGTCGTGATATTTCCGGTAAATCGCTTTCCAATCGACTCCGTGATGGTTGGGATCGTAAAATCCATCTTCGAGTATCCACCAGCCCTGCTTGAAAAGTGCTTCGTTCAACTGTTTCCTTGAGATCCAGAAAGCGACCGAGAACGGAAGCAAGCTCTTTCCGCCGCTCTTTATGCCTCTATAAAGTTTTTTCTGGTATCCGAAATAGACCGAATTCTTATCCACCATCTCAAATCCCCATGGTGCCTCCTTGCCGACAAAGACTGAGCCGTTCTCGCCATCGAGCCAATCGACGAATTTGATCTCATGTCCATCGTCATATTCGACGTCAATCGTCATTTCGTTGCCATCAGGGTCCTGAGTCCACCAGAAATAACCGCCTTTGTAGGAGACGATTTCGTGGATTCTGTCCTGAATCCCGTCGAAGTCGATCTTGATTGTGTCATAGGCCTCCACGCTATCCCGATGCTCTTTCCACCATGAGAGGTCGTGTGAAGCGTCCTCCTTGCGGAGCCAGACGAACCTGAGGGTAAGCTCCCTGTTTGTCTCCCTTGAGGCGTAGTTGATTCGCCTTCCGTCGGATGACCACATTGGCTTGTAGTCGTCCCTGACGCTGTTGGTGATGTTGATGGGCTTTTTGCTCCCATCGGCAGGCACCACAAAGATGTCCTCACGCCAGCCGATGACAGTGCTGCTGAAGGCTATCCATCGGCTGTCAGGCGACCATTCCGGCCAGTTGACGTCCATGTCGGCGATCTTTTTCCTGCCTGTGCCGTCGGAATCCATGACGTATAGCCTGTCTTCGACCTGAAAGCTGATCTTCTTGCCATCCGGTGAATAGCATGGATTGTGCTCTGACACATCCGTCTTTGTGAGCCGTTTTTCCTTGATCCGATAGGCGTCCACCAGCTTTTTCGTTGTATCCACAGGCTCGGCGGTGTAGATTTCGTAGTTGCCATCCCGCAGAGAGACGTAGATGAGTTTTTCCTCAGAAGGATGCCAGCGCACCTCTCTCTCCACGTCGGGCGTCCTTGTTATCCTGTTGATTTTGCCGTCACCATCCTCGCTGATATCCATGACATAGATGTCGCCCCAGACGACGAATGCTATTTCGCTCCCATCCGGCTTGACGGCAAAGTCCCTGGTCCCTTTGTTTGCAGTGATGTATTGTGGATCCATGAGCTTGTGATCCTGAGGCACGTAGAACTTCAGCTCTCGAATCGAACTGTCCTCGACCGAATAGCTGTAGAGTTTATCGAACACCTGAAAAACGATGATCCTGCCGTCCCGCGATATGCTCGGATAGATGACATCCTCTTTGAAATGCGTAATTTGCTGCCTGTTTGAGCCGTCCCGATCCATGACCCAGAGGTTGGCGATGGAGTCCTCACCCTCGTTTGACACAAAATAGATCCTGTTATCGACCGCCGAGAACATGGGCCATCCGTCGCGGCCTTCAAAGTCGGTGAGCTTAATCGGATGCTGGTCGGAGAGCGACATCTTCCAGATGTCCCAGTTTGCGCTTCCACGATACCTCTTGCGCCACCAGTTGTTGGCTCCACGAATGAAAAGGACGGTGTCGGTTCCTGGGATCGTCGTGACGAGTCCCATATCGAAATTTACGATCCTTTCGGGATTGCCGCCGTTTACAGAAATCCGATAGATCGCGCGCCTGAACTCCGTTCTGGTTGAGCCAAAATAAATGTATTTGCCGTCATCACTCCAGAAATATGGTCTATCCCATGCGGAATGGTAGGTTAATCGTTTCGGAGGCGCAGAACCATCGGCTGGGATGATGAAGATGTCACCGCCACCATATCGGTCTGACACGAAGGCGATCCACTTGCCGTCCGGTGACCATGCTGAGACGCCCTCGAATCCTTCGGATACGGTCAACCTGTGTGCCTCGCCACCTTCGATCGGCGCGACCCAGATGTCGCCCATGTAGGAAAACGAAACGTATTTGCCATCAGGCGATAACGCCGGAAAAAATGCTCCTCTTACCAGCCCCGAATCGGGGAATATGACCATTGAGATGATAAGTGCAAATGCATGTAACATGGCAAACTCCTTTGTAGGGGTTTTATGAATTATGCTGGATTTCCGGGCAGACGGACAACAAATTTCGCCCCACCGAGTTCGGAACGACAATCGGAAACCTCTATTTTTCCCCGATGAAGCTCCACTATCTTTTTGACAAGCGCGAGTCCAAGACCGAATCCCTTCCTTTTGGTTCTGCCCCGCCTGAAAGTGTCAAAAACGGAGTCCCTTTCAT
This sequence comes from Caldifarciminota bacterium, assembly GCA_027064565.1. GTDB lineage: Bacteria > Hydrothermota > Hydrothermia > B15-G9 > B15-G9 > WGAI01. The sequence goes on from JAMOPK010000393.1 coordinate 3,544, forward strand.
CCTCAGGTATCCCGGTGCCATCGTCGCAAACCTCAATGACCACGTCCTCTCTATCCCTGTAACACCTGATCCTTGCTCTGGAGTTGGAATACTTCAAAGCGTTGTCTATCAAGTTATTGACAGCGACTCCCATCATGTCCGGGTTTCCATAAGCTGAGAGAGAATCGGGAAGCTCAAGTGTAAGTTCCTTATCGGGATATTTCTTTTTCACCTCTTCGGCCTCACGTTTGATTACTTGCGTTATGTCAAATTCAGTGAATGTTTCAGAGGCTGTTTCTCGGTCAAGTTTCGAGAAATAAACGAACTGATTGATGAGGGACTCGAGATTGTTGGCCGATGTTATGATAGCGTCGAGGAATTTCTCGTTGAAATTTTCCGGATTCCGCTTCAGGAGTCTGGCGTATTCCCTTATGACCGTCACGGGCGTGGAGAACTGATGGGTGAGTCCGTAAAGTGCGAACTCACGAGCCTCAAGGAGTTCCTTAAGGCGGGTGATGTCGTAAAGGACTATAGTTAAACCACTCAGTCCCTCCTCCGATGTGAAAAATGAAGCGCCGACACCGTATGTCTCGCCGGTAAGTTTGTTTGTGATCTCGCCAAAGGCGTGAGGTTTCATTTCCGTGAGCACCCTGCGAAAATCGATGTCTGTTTGAAGATGTTGTTGGTTTTCAAAGATATCTAAGATGTTCATTCTTTTGGCCTCGGAAATGGATAGTCCAAGTGCCCGTGCTGCCCTATCGTTCAGATACCTGATGTTTCCAAAGGCATCGGTGATAATAAGTCCCCCCTGAACCGTGTTTAGAAGAACGTTGAATGCCTTGTTTTGAGTCCTGATTTTCTCTTCAGCAAGCATTAAGTTTTTAACGGCTTTGTCCAGCCCCCCAAACAGCAATGTCCCACCCTTTTTTGAAAGCATATAAGTCTTTATGAGCGGTATAAACGTTTCTTGAATGTATTTTTGGGCTTGCCCCGATGGTTCCGGCTCGACACACAACTTGATGCCGGTATCTACATCGAATTTGTAAGTTCCGGGTGGACATTCCTTTGCGATGATGACGTTCTTGAAGCCGAACAGTTTTTTGATACCATTTTCTATCCCATCCAGTTTCCCTTTTTCAAGCGAGGGCAACATTATCGGTTCGTCCTTCAATGCATATGTCAGCCGAACGACTTTTCGAGATAATTGGTAGAACCTCACAATAAGACCGACAAAGGCAGTGAGCGTCCCAAGAACGAACAGTTCCGTGTAAGGAACAAGGATGTTGTATTCTTTGAAAAGGTAATAGGAAAGGGCGAAAGCAGCGACCATGGTTATCAAAATACCGCTGAGTGCCACGTAAATGTTTCTGTATTCCATTACCCACGCCATGATACCCATAAGGAGGAAAGCAATAATCAGGAATGTCGTCTCACTGACCGGTTTGACCACCATATCTTTTAAGAACATCCCAATGATGTTAGCTTGAACCCCCACTCCGGACATGGGATTGGAGTTCTTGCTGAGTGGGGTTATAAACTGATCTTGCTCTGTTCCGGTAGCTGTAAGTCCGATAAGCACTATTTTGTCTTTAAAAACAGATGGATCAAAACCTGGTTCAAACAATCTGTAGAATGGGACATTAACAAAACCGGTTTCCTGTGAGAGATAGTTTATGTAGAAGCTGTGATCTTTAAAAAGTTTAATTTTGAGATCCCCAAGACAATATGTTTTCTTTTCGGGATTATAGCAGACCGAATCCAGAGGTATCCCCTTATAAATTCGGTATATTTCTATGGAAAATGCAGGCACATTTATGGAGTCTCTTTCCGGGATAAATGCATAAGCCTTCCTGATTGTGCCATCTATGGAATGGCTGAGGACAACGTGTCCAGTGGAACGGGCCACGAGGTTGTAGGGAAAAAGCGATCCCATGATCCGATTCTTTTCCGTGCTTACCATGGGGAGAACGACGTCTCCGT
>JAMOPK010000394.1 GCA_027064565.1 Caldifarciminota bacterium
GATGTCGTGGTAAGGAGAATCGCCGACCATCACGGCATTTGGAGGCTCAACCCCCGCAGCGGCGAGGGCTTCCCTGAAGATGGCGGGGTCGGGTTTCCTGATGCCCACACCCGCCGAACTCAAAACTGGATCAAGATATTCCGAGAACCCGAACATCTCCACCATCCTTTTGATGAGCCTGTCGCAGGTCGCATTTGAGATGAGGGCAAGCTGGAATCCGCGGTCCCTGAGGTGCTTTAAGGTCTCAATTGCGTCGGGGAACGGCCTGTATTCCCGGATTTCCGGCTCAAAGAAGATGTCAACGGCCTTTTTTATGACATCCCCCTCTATCTCCTCGACGCCAAGCTGTCGAAGCACATTGCGCAGGGTCTCGTCGGCGGTAACTTCCCGTCTGGTCTGTTCGGCTCTGATGAACCCCTTCTGCCTTTCGGCTGTCCACGTCTCCAGCAATCGGTCGAAATCGAGCGCAATTCCACTGGATTTAAGGAAGGCGTGCATTGCCCGCACGCCCTCCTCGTTCACCTTGAAGAAATCACCTTCAAAATGTAGCAGTGTCTCGCCCAGATCGAATATGATCAGCCTGATTTCGTTCATGGCAGAGGCGGAATAACCCTGACGCCACGTCCCTCTTTGTCAGGAGTGTTGTTATAGACCTCGATCACGTGATAGATCACGGTTATGAACATGGGAAACTCGCCGTGGAAATAGCTGTGGATCAAATTCCCGTATCTGACGACCTTTTTCTCGTAGTCCGTGAGCTGAGGATCGTTCCAGTGCAGGAGCTGGGCTATGGCTTTTACCTCGTAGCTCGGATAGTCGAGGTAAACGATAGCAACTGCTGGATTCACCATCTCGTTGAGGAAAGTTCCCGTCTCGAATTCAGGCCGGGTGTAAAGTTCGAGCGACAGGATTTTCGTCCTGTCAAACCACCTGTCCGGTTCTTTGTAAAGGGATTGGAGTATCTGGAGCTTTTTCACCACGGGCGAGTCCTTTGTGGATTCGAGGAGTTCGATGAGCGAGTCGATGGTTTCCGGCTTCGGCATAAATCCGGTGCCTTTGACCGCATTGTTGATCCTGAACTGACTGTCCATACGGCGAATTCCGCAGGACGCCACCATTGCGTTGTGCGGACCGGCAAGTCCGGGCATAATCCCTTTTTCCATGTCTTTCAGATACTTAAGCCGGCTCTCCGAACTCCATTTGAAAAAGCCGTCAGGCAGAGGTCTGACATGGAACTCCTGCCATTCGCCATCGACTTTTGCCCGGATGATAGAATCGGTGAAAAGTCTGGATGCATCGACGGTCTCCTGATGGAAATACGGGCCATTTGGCCCCTCCTTCCAGACATTCAGGCCTTTCGCATGCTCAAGATTGCCGCCGAAAAGTCCTGAGGCAACAGCTACAGCCATGATGATTGCTCCCTTTTTAATCATGATTTCCTCCTTGGTCAATTTTAGCGCAAAACGATAAGTTTTCTGGTCTCACTTTTCCGGCCGTCACGGGCGACAAGGAAGTAAAGCCCGGATGCGCCAAAGCTGAGCTTAACATTTCGAAACGATGTTGATGGCTCAAAATTCAATCGCTGAACCTCTCGCCCGGCCACATTGAAGACCGACAGCTCGATTCGCCGCCTCGATGGCGCTATCTGAAGCTCCACGACTCCAGCGACAACCGGCGCAGACACTGCTATAATAAACTGCCTTTGATGGAGCAAATCCCCTGCATTCTCACCAATCCCGACGAGATAATCCATCCCGTTCGCGTAGAATTCCGCCATTCGATCCGATGTCAAAAAACTGACCGGGGAGAAGGGAAAACCCACTACCCGTGATGTAGAATCCTGATAGAAGAAGCTGATGATAGAATCCGCGGCCATGAGCAGGGGAAATGTATGCTCGGTATCAGAGAAGAACAGCACTGGCAGAGTTAGGACACTGGGTGTGAAAACGAATCCCTCGGCGAAACTGCCCGGAGCACCGTAAATTGTATTCGCGGTGACCATCTGATTGCCAAAGCTCACACCAACACGATCTTTTAGCTCGTTGTCCAATATCCACAGTGACAGTCCGGCCTCAATCCATAAATTGCCCCCTGCGTTGAGGTAATCCACAAGTACCGGAAGGAGATCACGATAGTTTAACACATGGTCGGACGCAGCGAAGATGTAAATTGCATGAAAATCGTTGATGTGGTTCAGGTAGCGGCCTTCAAGTCCGAGAGTGACGAAGCCGTGATAGCCGGCCTGCCTGAGCAAAGAGTCCACAACCTGCATGTCGTTGACGTCTGTCATGGAAATGGCGATGGCTAGATATTCCTTTCCGCCAACCTGATACCTGAACTCCTCCGGATGCTCAATACCGCCGCTTTCGAAAACCACCGTGAGATGGAGCGAATCGCCGTCGGGGAAATCCTGCGGAACGGTAATGAGAAAGACATCGGTGGTGTCATCGAACCTATGGTCCTGCGGAACAGTGATATGCTCAATCACTGAATCCAGCACCTCAACCCCTGAATCGGAGCATCTGAGTAAAGCGCGGGCATTTGGGCCAAATGTAACCGATCCGCCCTGATAGAAACTCAAAAACAGTTCAAGGGTATCGCCCGGATCAATAAAGGAATTAGTATCGGCCTGAAGTTCTCTGAATCTTAGTTCAGCGTCCTGTATCTGCCACCTTGACACCCAGCCGGATGTCGTAGCGGTGCAGACGGAACAGTCCTCGCAGGTGATACTCACACGAACCTGAAACTCATCGCCATCCATTGAGCTATCGGAGATAATGCCAAGCGTCAGGCTAACAGAATCCGCGTAATCTGGTGGCAATACTCCAAGTTGCGACTGTGTTTGTATGGGAATTACCGGACCGTTAATCTCAGTAACCAATTGCATATTTCGGGCGGTATCCACTCCGACATTCATGTAGCTCAGGCTCAGCATGACGGTATCAAATGGCATAAATCTGCCATCACCATCCATGTCCGAGACGGAGATAGATAGGACGAAAACCCTCGGTCCGGATGGTGAATAATGCTCGACCACATGGATAGTTTTTTGAGCCGGTAAAACATAGGGCGATGAGGCAGTCACTGTGAAATTACCGGTATCTGGAATAGCAAGTCGTATTGTGCCATCATCGCCGATGGTATCAGCAAAAATGAGCTGGGTTCCGTTTGTGACAGAGAGGGTTATGGAGGAATGGCTGACGCCGGGCGCGCTGGCGCTGACCGTGAATGGGGTGTTGACCTGCACAGTCTCTGGCAAGGAAAGCAAAATAGGTAGTGGCACACCTCGCCAGATGTTTAATGACGGATCGCCCAGGATGGTCAGCTCCCATGCTACAAGTTTCAGTGTATCACTGATATGACCAAAACTTGCCGGGATCGCTCTCCTTGCAAGCTCTGTAACTGCGCCTATGTTTACAATGCTGTCAAACCATATAGAATGGTTTATTACAGAGTCAGCAAAATTCCTTATCCTCAATACAGTGTTGGTGCTGTCAATCACAGAAGTAGCGCATCCAACAACTGCAGCAGCACCAGTCATCTCCCCGGTGCGGTTGCGTAGTAGATAAGGGCCATCCCGGTTCCCAAGGCCAAAGTTGGCTGAACCACAGGTTAGGAATATGCTCACAAACGGCATCGAATCGTTGTGGAGTCGAGGCATGCGGTTGACCCAGATAGGATACCCTCTGTGGTTGTGGAATCCATAGCCTGATGAAAGCACTGTGTCAATGCGCAGATCGATGCCCCTTGCCGAAGAGGAGTCCACATCAAACATCCCGTTTTCCAGCATCCATTGCGCTGTAAGCATTTTCAACGGGACAACCATCGAATCGTTGAAAGTCACGATGCCGCGCGCCAGCCACCTTGCACTCCGTGCCATCGGGGTTTTTTCATAAAAAATTATCTTGCTCAAAACATAGGAATCAGTTGTCGGAGATGAGAATGGGATCCTGCCTATGGGGGCATAGGTTTCCATGCTCAGCGTATCTCTGGCCACATAGAAAAAGTCGAACGGAAACATAGCAGGGACTCCTATGTCGAAAAACCGCATGTAAGACGGTATATCGGTTATGTTTCCAATCAAAAGCACATATTCGGGGCGAGGATTCATGGTATCCATGGCCTGCACTATGTAATGCCGAATGCTGGATGTGTCCCGACCAATTTCCTCCACTGTCGCGATTGTAACATCAAACCCCTGTTCGGTTTTCCACTGCACAAAGTTCTGTATCGCACTCCTCAAAGAATTCTCGGTGATGATAAGATACCCCCTCCGAACTTCTGGGTGGAGCGGGGATGCGAATACCATAAATACCATCCATTTTGCCCACCTGCACATGATAAACCCCCTGAAAAATGTTTTGTTTTATCCTAAGATTTAGACAATCACGCCATCACGGATGTGGATGATACGGCCGGCGTGTTCGGCGACCTCCGGGTCGTGGGTTACAACGATTATCGTTTTGCCCCTGTCATGGAGGTCACGGAAAACAGCGAGTATCTCCTCCTCAGTCTTTGTGTCGAGGTTGCCGGTCGGCTCATCGGCAAGAATCAATTTGGGATTATTGGCAAGTGCCCTCGCTATGGCCACCCGCTGCATCTCTCCGCCCGACAGCTCATTGGGGTGGTGCTCCGCCCTTTCCGCAAGGCCGACCATCTCCAGCAGCTCGTAAGCCCGCTTTTTGCGTTCTTTAGCAGGGACGCCAGCGTATATCATCGGGATTTCAACATTTTCCCATGCCTTAAGCCTTGCGAGGAGATTGAACTGCTGGAAGACAAACCCGACCTTCCATTTCCTCAAATCGGCGAGTTCGGGTTCGGTCAATGTGGAGACATCCTGCCCCTCAAAGTAGTATTTCCCGGATGTGGGCGTGTCTAAAAACCCGATTATGTGCATCAGGGTGGACTTACCGGAGCCGGAAGGCCCCATTATCGCCACGTATTCGCCTTCCTCGATCTCAATGGAAACGCCTCTCAGGGCATGGACGCCGGTGTGCGGGTCTTTGCCGTAAATCTTATGGAGATCAACGGTTTTTATCAGGTTCATTCCTGCGCTCCCCCGGCTTCTTACGCCATTCTCTCGCCGCCCTTTTCTTTTCTTGCACAATGACCCTGTCCCCGTCCTTCAGCTTGCGCAACACGTCGAACGGCCCGGTGGCAATCACATCGCCGGGTTTCACCCCGGAAACTATCTGGACGAACCGCTCTCCCATAACGCCGAGTTTGACCTCCTTCTGGTGGGCAACTCCGTCTCTGATTACGAAAATGATGTTTCTGCCGTTCCTGCGTCCAAGGGCCTGAATCGGAACAATGGGGACGTCATGGGCCTCGGCAACGGTGATATCGCATGTCGCCGACATGCCGGGCAGCAGGTCTTCGGGCGGGTCTTTGAAGACCACATCCACCAGATAGCTCACTCCCTGAACCGTGGCTGTGGCAGATGTCTGGGGCGCACCGGC
>JAMOPK010000395.1 GCA_027064565.1 Caldifarciminota bacterium
ACCATGCCTCATTTTGAATGGAATTTCAACAGCAGCGGTTACAGTGTTGGAGTGGGATGGGCGCGTCGCTGGGGGCACCTCTCGCTTGGGGTTTCGGCCATTTACTCCAAAATCACCCTCAGGATGGGACATCTGGTCATGTGGCATTTCAATGAGATTGACGACTCACTCGAAAATGTCCCCATCCAGTTCGCCTATGTGCCGAATTACAGGCAATTTGTCGGGAGCGGAAGCTTCTATCAACTTGTGGCCGGGCTTTCGCTGGAGTTCGGCAGGGTTCAAATCGGGGGTTCGGCCATCCGTTATGGGGATGAATACTTCGACGGTTCTGTCCTATCATGGACATTCCTGCCGCTTGACACACTGCTTGCTCAGGAGATAGATTCGTCGTTTTTCAGTGGGAGTGTGGGCAAAGTATCCGGGGTAACAAGCAGGTTGCGTTTCCCGGCCCGCTCAAAATACAACTTTTTTGTCTCCGTTCCCGTAGGCGAGAACGGTAAACTCAGATTTGATGTCAGTCGGCTCATCTGGAACCATCCGGCCACCATCTATATGTATTTTCCCGGCTATGTCCCGGCGGTTTTAATAGAGGTTCTGGACACATTCAATTTTAACCTTCAAAACACATGGGAAGGTCATATCTCATTTGAATACAGGACGATGAGCCATTCGATTATCTCCGTCGGGGCTGGTTACAGGACCCCGTTGATAAATTCCGCTCCTTACAATCCGCTTTTTTATGGTGCCGGTCAGCTTATCACGGCGGATTTCGGTTTCTCTTATCAGATATCCAGCGATATTGCCGTGGATATCAGATACAGTTTTCAGAAAAATGGGGCGTTCATAAACGGCTCTCAGGAGGTGAGCAAGGACAATCTTGCCGGTGAATACATATCCAGCAACGATATGCTGGCCATCGGCTTCACCTATGTTTTTCCTGAAAAATAACAGGAGGAGCTTGTTATGAAGGAATTCTTCAAGATGGAGGAGCGGGGAACGGATACCCGCACTGAGATCATCGCTGGTATAACCACCTTCCTCACAATGGCCTACATCATCATCGTCAATCCGATGATCCTTTCAGAAACCGGGATGGACTTTTCAGGTGTGGTGTTTGCTACGGTGCTGGTGAGCGCCCTTTCTTCAATTCTCATGGGCTTATATGCCAATCTCCCCTATGCACTGGCGCCGGGGATGGGTTTAAACGCATTTTTCACGTATACTCTGGTTAAAGGGATGCATGTCCCATGGCAGACAGCGCTCGGAGCGGTGTTTGTATCAGGTATAATTTTCATAATCCTCACGATTACAAAGGTGCGCACATGGATCGTTTATGCTATTCCTGCCTCGCTCCGATATGCCATTGCTGCCGGTATCGGCCTGTTCCTTGCTCTCATTGGACTTGCTAAAATCGGATTCGTTGTGCAAGGCAATGGCACAATTTTATCGTTTGGAGGGTTGAATCCACAGACCATATTGTTTTTTGTCGGACTCATCATAGCCGCCATCCTTGTGTCCACGAGGATGAAGGGTGCCCTCCTGCTCTCGATCGTCATCAACTCCATCATAGCGATCATCGTTTCCATAATAGGAGTCAAAGCGGGGTGGTTGAAGGAACCGATAGCCTCGATTCCGAAGCACGTCGTTGCCATGCCGAGTCTTAAGGTCTTCCTGAAGCTGGATGTGCTTGGTGCGCTCAAGTGGGGGATGATCGGCCCGGTCTTCACATTGCTGTTCACCGATATGTTCGATTCCATCTCCACGTTCTTAGGTGTCGCTCAGGTTGGTGGCCTGATAGACGAGAACGGACAACCGATAAATGTGGATAAAGCGCTGATGGTGGACGCCCTCGGAACCACATTCTCTGGCCTGTTCGGCACCTCGTCTGCCACAACCTACATCGAGTCGGCCGCTGGCGTCGAAGAAGGTGGACGCACGGGGTTGACCGCCGTGGTGGCTGGACTCCTGTTCCTCCCGTTCATGTTTTTCAGTCCACTGCTCTCTCTTGTCCCGGCAGTTGCGACTTCGCCTGTGCTCGTCATGGTTGGTGTGTTCATGGCTCAGGCATTGAAAAATATCGACTGGAAAACCATGGATGAAGCGATCCCCGCATTTGTGGCTTTCATCCTGATACCGCTTACCTACTCCATCACCCAGGGAATCATCTGGGGATTCCTGACCTACACCTTGATCAAGCTGTTCCTCGGCAAATGGAAAGACCTGAACGTCATGCTTATCATCATCGACATTTTTGCCATCATAGCGCTGTTGCTCATGTTCTAATGGCTTGACGATAAAACGAACCTGACGGCCCGGCATTCGCCGGGCCTTTTTATATCTTGGATTTTATGCCATAGACGTAACCTCCCCTGAGCGATTCCACAGGTTGAGCGAACATGAAGGCCCTGGGGTCGATGGAATAGACGATCTCCCTGAGTCGGGGCAGTGCCTCCGCCGAGATTACCACGTTGAGCAGGGAAGCCATCCCCTCCTTGCCGAAAGCAGGCAGCCTCGTAACGCCAAACCCGGCATCTCTCAAAGCCTCCTCGATCTCTCGCCATTTTTCACGTGACAGGATGTTTACGTTGAGGACGGGTCTGGACATCTTTTCAGATATGGTGATGCCCACGAGGTTGCCGGTGGCGAATCCCAGGGCGTAGGCTATCACGTTGATGATGTTTCCTATGTTCTGGATCACTTTGCTGACGATCAGGATGAATATGAAGACCTCGAAGAATCCGATCAGGGCTGCCCAAAACCTTTTCCTCTGAACGATCATCCTTACCCTGATCGTTCCGAGGGATACGTCCAGAATCCTGCTGAAGAAAATGATGAAAGGCCACAACACCGAACCGGTCACAATCCACCTCCTTCCTTTTCGATGTTCTAATTCTTTACATATTAGCGTTTTCTGGTGCATTTAGATTATAATTTGAACCATCATGGGAAACTTAATTCTGGCAGCAATAATCTCAGGTCTTTACATGGGTGGCTACTATGAGGGCGAATTTGGCTATTACGTTCACCAGTTGCCCTGGGGACGCCACCGATTCGAATGGAAGATATCCGGCAAACCTATGGATAACACTGAGGGTTACGGTTCCCTTGTTACTGAAACCACGCGGGAAGAGGGGCAGCTGTTTTATTTTCAGGGGCATCTTACTCTGCACAAGAAATATTCTTCTGTGACGATTTTTTCGAGGGAGGACAGGTTCTACGTCCCAAGCCCGCTTTTGAAACTCGTAAACAACGACCGACTCAAGGATGATTCGTGGGGACCCAAGGCCTCAGGTTTGAGGTTTGATTTCTGGGAGAAATACGGCCTGTATCTGACCGGGATAGCGAGCAAATACGGCACATGGAACGGAGAGGCCTATGTTTTCAAGGGATACAAGAAGTTTGGTAATGCCGGTGGATTCGGCCTGATTTACCTTCGCAAAGACTGGCGGGGCGGCAAAAATTCCTATAACGATGTTAAGGGGATCGAAAGCAGCATCCGCATCAAAGGGCCGCTCAGGGCCACGGTTGAAATGGCTCAGAGTTTCCATCCGGAACATCCAGCATCAAGGAAAGATAGATCGGCCGTTGAGCTCGAATTCAGGAGCATCAGATTCAGCAATTTCATGGTTGCGACGTCTTTTTTCTATTATGGCAAGGATTTCATCGATGAGCTTTCCAACAGGTTTAATCCCCTCTTTGACAGGGAATTTGGAAGAGAAGGCGTTTATTCCGAGGTGATTTACCTCGTGCCCAACAAGGCCATAAACCTGATTTACAAAAACAGGACTTACAGCACCAATTATTGGCTGGGGATGCCTGAATCCACGTCACACATGGTAAGTTGGAATTACATCGAAACTTACTGGGAGTTTATAAACGGATTTACCTTCAAAGCGTCTTATGAATACACCCTTGAGAAAGAGGATAGATGGAAACATCTATTTTTGGAAATAGGGGGTGAGAGCAAGAAAGCAGGAGGGAAGGTGCAATTAAAGATCAAGGATATAGGGGTAAACACGCACGAAGTGACAGTCCCTTACTCCATAGGCCAGCGCCTGATCTTTGGCGTGGAAGTGAGATATAACATCACGGATAACCTTCAGTTCTACGGACGCGGTGCGGTGGGGCATGCTATCTGCGGTGCGTGGAGTTCTATCTTTCTGCAACTTGCGTATCGCGGTTTCAAAAACTCCGAAATCTACTTTGAGTTTGGGGAACCCGCACATACGGCGGACGGGCTCGTTAACGACCCTGATGTTTCTGATACCAAAGAGCGCCGGATAGAACAGCGTATCAAACTTTACTACAAATTCTGGTTCTGAAATAAATTTAGGAGGGGAATCCAAAAAGGAGGCGAGAATGATGAATTTGCTGTTATACCTCGTTTTGGTATCCGGGATACATGCTCTACCTTATGGAGCAAAATTAGTCATAACCGGGCATAACTACTGGATCAGTTCCATCGTGTATATCGACAACGGAAAGTATATCGCCACGGGCGGTGGCGATGGTGAAATTTATATCTGGGACAGCAAAACGGGTGCTTTCGTAAGAGCGCTCCATGAGCACACCGATAACATAACCGAGGTGTATCTGATACCCGGCACAAAATACCTTGTCAGCGTCGGCGCTGACGGACTCCTTGTGGTCTGGGATGTCACCACCGGCAAGGAAGTCTCGAAATCCGACATGGGCGAACCGCTGTCCTGTTACGCCACAAGTCCTGATGGGAAATACTACGCCATAGGATTCGAAAGCGGAGTGGTCAAACGTTATGACGCCTCAACGGGTCAACTCATAGGCGAGATCAAGGTTGGCCAGGGTGCCGTAACCGACATCCTGTTTCTGCCCGACGGGACACTTGTGATCACATCCGATGAGGGGATGATCAAGACCGTCACACCCCAAGGCAATGAGAAACAGGTGAGTCTGAACAGCATCTCCGCCACATCGGTCGCGTATTCGCCATCCCGAAAACTGTTGGCAGTCGGCGGAAGTGATGGATTTATCTACTTCTACGATCCCTCCACTCTCAAATCCAGCCTGAGCCCGATAGAGGCCCACACGTTATCTCTGACCGGCCTCGTGTTCACCGACAAATACCTCATCTCTTCGAGTGCGGACAGCACGGTCAAGGTCTGGGACATAGACAGAAGGGCACCTGATAGGACTTTCAACTCCACCTACGGTGAGATTTACAGCGTTGCCGTATCGCCTGACGGTGATTTCGTTGCCGCCGGGACGGATAACGGGCAGCTCATCATCTGGAATATCCCTGAGAACAGGCTCATCAGCGTCCATTCCCGTCAATACGGCGGATGGGTTACCTCTCTGAACTTCACTCCGGACGGTAAATATCTTATTTCAACCGGGTTCAACGGTGTAGTGCACTACTGGGATGCTCAGAACGGCGGTCTCATCTGGGAAGGTGATATCGGGGAGATAAT
>JAMOPK010000396.1 GCA_027064565.1 Caldifarciminota bacterium
AGGATCAGGCTTATCCAGAACTCAGGCGGGACCATCGCCTTTGCGCTCAACACGGGCATACGGGCGGCAAGGGGACAATACATCTCACAGCTTGATTCCGACGATGTCTATTTACCTCAGACACTTGAGCGGATGACGGCTGCGCTGGACGCTGACCCTTACGCCGGCCTTGCCATCTCCTATTATGAATTGATGGACGCCGAGGGCAATCCAATGCCCGAATTCGGCGTTATAACCCATCTCGAATATGACCGGAACAACATCCTGAGGGTCGAAGGTGCCGGCGCTGTGAGGACATGGCGCAGGTCAACGCTGATCAGGATGGGCTTGTTCGACGAGCCACACTATGGAAATTATGGCGAGGACTACGATATGGTGTTGAAAGTATCGGAGCACCACAGAGTTATACGAGTGCATGAGGTGCTGTATCGTTATCGGAGGCATTCGGATTCCACCGAGCTAACGCGGCCGGCCGAATACAGGATCAAAACGAAAGCGCTTGCCCGCAGGATGTCGCTTGTCAGGCGCAAAGAGTTGAACATGGCGAGGTTCCTTGCACATGGGCTTTCGGGGACAAATGATGGCTGAATTGAACGGTTTTTTCACTTAATCCCGCAAATCTCATGCAAATGCCTATTAGATGTTGACTTATGATATCCTTTTTACTATAATACTCGACCGAAAAGGTCGCAGAAACAAGCCAATAAAGGAGGTTGCAAAATGACAAAGGCCGAACTTATCAGTGATGTCGCAAGGAAGACAGGACTGCCAAGGAAAGACGTAGCTCTTGTTGTGAATGCCGTGCTTGAGTCCTTGAAAGAGGCATTCTTCAGAAAAGAGAGGATCGAGCTCAGAGGATTCGGCGTGTTTGTGACCAAAAATAGACGGCCAAGGGTCGGCAGGAATCCGAGGACCAAGGAAGAGGTCAAGATTCCTGAGAGAACCGTGGTGGTTTTCAAACCTTCCAAAGTCATCAAGGAAAATCTATAAGGGAGAGATGAGATATGCCCTGTGGTAGAAAGAGAAAGCTGCGCAAGATCAAGAAGCACAAACTGAAGAAGCGCAGAAAAAGGGATAGACATAAGAAAAAGAAGAGATGAAGATACTCGTTATCTCTGATACTCATATCCCGCACAGGGCGAAGGAGCTCCCGGAGAAAGTTATGGAGGAACTCAACCGGGTTGACATGGTCGTCCATGCCGGCGACTTTACCTCCTTCAACTTCTACCTGGAGCTTCGCGCCCTGTCGCCTTCTTTGAAGGCGGTTCGCGGGAACATGGACGATTCGGACATATACGATACTTTGCCCGAAAAGCTTATCTTTGAGGTTGACGGGTTTAAAATCGGGCTAACTCATGGTTTCGGTTCGCCCTTTGGCATTGAAAAACGAGTCATTAAATTGTTTGACAGCGAAGACATTGATCTTCTGATATTTGGTCATACTCATAGACCACTTGATAAAACGATAAACGGATTGCATCTGTTCAATCCCGGCAGCCCAACTGACAGAATATTCACGATACGGCGCAGTTACGGGTTAATCGAAATCGAGAACGGCAAACTGACGTCAAAAATAATTTATCTGTGAAATCAATGCGCCCGTAGCTCAACTGGATAGAGCGTCAGACTCCGGATCTGGAGGTTGGGGGTTCGACTCCCCCCGGGCGCGTTATTTTTTAAAAGGGGAACGTCATGCATGGGGATATTAAGCTGCTGGCAGGTAACAACTCTGAGTATCTCCTTGAAAGGATAGCTTTCAAGATCGGTATCCCGCCAACAAAGAGGATACTTTCCCGTTTCAGCGACGGCGAGATACGGGTCCAGATATTGGAAAGTATCCGCGGCGACGATGTCTTCATAGTCCAATCCACCAATCCTCCATCGGACAATCTGATGGAGTTGCTTCTCTTGATAGATGCAGCCAAAAGGGCATCCGCATCGCGGGTCACGGCCGTAATCCCTTACTTCGGATATGCGAGACAGGACAGGAAAGACCAGCCCAGAGTCCCCATATCGGCCAAACTTATCGCCAATCTGCTTCAGGTGGCAGGTGCTGACAGGGTTATCACCCTTGACCTACACGCCGACCAGATTCAGGGGTTTTTCGACATCCCTGTGGACAACCTATACGCCACTCCAATATTCAAGGATTTCTTTGCTCTCCGTGGCATCATGGATCCTGAGGAATACATGATTGTGGCTCCTGATGTCGGGGCAACCAAGCGGGCAAGGCTTATGGCGCGCTACTTCGGCAACCTGCCGCTTGCTCTCGTTGATAAGCGACGGCCTGAGCCGAATCAGGCAGAAGTGGTCAACATCATCGGTAGCGTTGAATCCAAAAAGCTGTTGATAATCGATGACATAATCGACACGGGACGCACGATAGCGGTCGCTTCAAAAGCGTTGCTGGAAGCAGGAGCAAAGGAAGTCAGGGTTGCGGCCACACACGGTCTGTTTTCCGGTCAGGCAAAGAAAATCCTCGATGACAGCCCCATAGAGGAAATCGTTATAACGGATTCCCTTGCAATTCCGGCGGAGCGCAGGCCGGAGAGACTCACCGTTCTTGACATCGCTCCGCTCCTTGCTGAAGCGATCATAAGGACACATGACGCACGCTCTTTAAGTGCGCTTTTCCTTTAACATTAAAAACTAACTCTGAAAAGGAGGGATTTTTATGCCTGTGGAACTCAAAGTCGAACTCAGAAACGAGCTCGGGAAATCGGCGGTGAAAAAACTCAGAGCAGCCGGTTATCTGCCTGGCGTAGTCTATGGCGCCGGCGAGGAAACAAAACACATTAAATTCGACGCCAATGAATTCGAGCATCTCTGGCACAGAATCCACGGGGAACAGGTCGTGATCAACCTGAAATTTCCCGATGGGACCACAAAGATGGGTGTCATTCAGGAGATCGCAAGACATCCGGTCACCGGGAAGATGCTCCATGTGGATTTCCACATCTTCCACAAGGGCGAGACAGTGGAAGTCACTGTCCCGGTTATCACTGTCGGCACACCTAAGGGCGTCAAAATGGGCGGCATCCTTGAGCACATCATTCGTGAGCTTGACATTAAGACAACTCCGGATAACATCCCACCTCACATCGAGATCGACGTTACCGATCTCGGCATTGGCGATTCAATCCATGTGAAGGACATCCAGCTTGAAGGCATTGAGATAGACGAGGATCCTGAAGAAGTGATTGTTACTGTGCTTGCACCTCGTAAGGCCGTGGAGGTCGAGGAAGAAGAGGCAGTTGAAGAGGAAGCTGCTGAGGAAGCCGGGGAAGAGGAACAGGAAAGCTAAAAACACCCTGACCGGCGAAGCTATTACAAAAGGGGCGCCTATGCGTCCCTTTTTCTTTTTCAGAAAAACCTCAACTTCGGGTCATCAAGGAGTTTTTTGAGATGTTCGTAGGCGCCGGGGGTCGCCACCCGGCCGCGCGGGGTGCGCTTAAGCAACCCTTCCCGCAGAAGGAACGGCTCATAGACCTCCTCGATGGTCTCAGCATTTTCACCGACCGCCATCGCAAGCGTCTTTATGCCTACAGGCCCACCGTCAAATTTTTCGATAAGTGTCAGGAGGATCCGCTTGTCCATGTCATCCAGTCCTCTATGATCGACGTTCAGCATATCCAGAGCATAACGTGCTATTTCGATGGTGATGGTTCCGTCCCCACGAATCTGTGCGTAATCTCTCACCCTGCGCAGTAGGCGGTTGGCTATCCTCGGCGTTCCACGTGAACGGCGGGCGATTTCATGAGCCGCTTCAGGCTGGATTTCTACGCCGAGGATCCTGGCCGACCTTTCAACGATCATCTGCAACTCATCAACGGTATAATAATCCAGCCTGAAACTTATTCCGAAGCGAGACATCAAAGGCGATGTGATCATTCCGGCACGCGTGGTCGCACCGATAAGGGTGAAGGGATTTAATGGGATCTTAACCGTCCTTGCGCCCGGCCCTCTATCGATCACGATGTCGATCCTGAAGTCCTCCATTGCGGCGTAAAGGTATTCCTCGACGCTGCGCGGCAATCTGTGGATCTCATCAACGAAGAGGACATCGCCTTTGCCCAATCCGGTCAGGATGCCGGCAAGGTCTGCGGGACGTTCAAGGATGGGGCCGGAGGTGGATACAATTTCAACTCCAAGCTCGTTCGAAATTATGTGGGCGAGGGTGGTTTTCCCAAGGCCTGGCGGGCCGTAAAAGAGGATATGATCAAGCGCCTCGTCCCTTTGAAGCGCAGCCTTTATGAAAACCTCAAGGTTTTCCTTGATACGGGACTGCCCGATAAACTCTGAAAGTCTGGCAGGGCGCAGACTGGAATCAAATTCAACCTCGCTGTAATCGGCCTTGGGATCGGTTATTCTCATGGCTGATAATTATATTGCTCCCTCAAACCACATTCACAGGCTTACCTGAAGGCTCAATTTTACGAGTGTCCGCTTTCAAAAACCAAACGGGACGGGCGTTCACCCGTCCCACCCACAACATGTCGGAATCAATGGACGTTGTAGCCTTCCAGCTCTGAGACCTGCCAGCCGCTCGGTTCCTCTGTCCCTCTCATCTTCACAGCCCCAATGTTGTCGGCGAAATGGACATAATTGTAGGAAGTATCAGCATAAGTATGACCTCCATAGGAAAAAGACGTGACGGTGGTATATTTCACAAGGAGCGCGCCGGAGAATGTGCCAGCAGGAACGGTCACGTTCTCGCTCCCCACAGCTTCTGCCGTTTGCGTAAACGAGGTATTGGAATCGGATTCGGAATGCAC
The DNA here is from genome assembly GCA_027064565.1 of Caldifarciminota bacterium. Taxonomy (GTDB): domain Bacteria; phylum Hydrothermota; class Hydrothermia; order B15-G9; family B15-G9; genus WGAI01. The sequence continues at coordinate 4,776 of JAMOPK010000396.1, forward strand.
CGTCCACCTATCGCCGACAGAGAGCGGGGTCTTGAGCAGTTTGAAATCGATCCATCTACCCATTTCCCGGGAGTAGTATAACTCATGGATATAGCCATTTTCCTCATAAAGATAGGATGTGTCATTCGGATTTTCGGTATTTATCATGACATAGGTATGCTTGCCGTTGACGTCGGCGGTGCCGATGATCTTTGTGGTGTCATGCGTTGTGTCGGGTTTTGCGGTCGTTTCATACTCCATATAAGCCCACCAGTTACCAACGCCCATAGGAAACGGGTTGGAAATTGTGGCACCGGAGCCTCCACCACCTTCATCGCTTTCTTCCTCGCCACATCCAACAATGGCAATAACACTTATCACAAGCACTGCAATAATCCACTTTTTCATAACTCCTACCTCCTTTTACAGGCGACAATCTCGAAAAAAATTCTAAAGATGATTATCCCGGCATTCAACACGGCGAGGAATCAACGAAGCCACCTACCACCTTGCGATGAAGGGGTGGTATTCGCCGTCGCCGAGTAAGTGGCGCTCTATCTTGTAAAGCTCCAGCCTGACGAGGTGCCGATAACTCACGTTCCGCTTAAGGCCACGATGCTTGATGGTCGTCCGCAACCTGTTTTCCCATTCTTTGAGGAACATCTGACGTCC
>JAMOPK010000397.1 GCA_027064565.1 Caldifarciminota bacterium
GGCGATCATGGCCCACATGTCCGCAACCGATATGAAGATACCGATCCAATACGCATTGAGCTATCCGGATAGGCTGAACCCGCCGGTGGAACCGATTGACCTCGTCCAGATAGGTAGTTTGACCTTTGAGAGACCGGATACTGAAAGGTTCCCTGCTCTAAAATTGGCCTATGATGCTCTAAAATTAGGGGGTTCTTATCCGGCGGTCTTGAACGCCGCGAATGAAGAGGCAGTTTATGCCTTTCTCAACGAACGGATAGGTTTTCTGGACATTACAGAGGTCGTCAAAAAGGTTATGGAGAAACATGTCCCATCGAACGGGGACACCCTTGAGGAACTATTGGCCGCCGATAAATGGGCACGTAAAACGGCCCGGGAAATCATCCAATCCATGGAAAAATGAAGGCTACCATTGGAGTATCGAGATCAAGCGATACAATTCAGGCGACAGAAGAAGCGCTCTGGGAAGCGATTAACAAGGTGCGGAATTTATCTCCCATGCTGGTTATCGCTTTACCAACCTATGACCACGATTATCGCCTTGTCCAGCACACACTTGCCAAAATGCTGCCAAAGACCCCTATCATTGGGGCATCCTCCATTAGCACATTTACCAACGGGGGGCTTTACGAGCATTCAGCCGTTGCACTTATGATACTTGCAGCTGATGAATCCACTGAGATGAGCGTCGTCACATCATATTCCGAAGACATCGAAAATGCTCCCATTGCAGCGGTGATGAATGCATTGACCATGTTGAGGGACAAACGGCCCGGAAGACACAGGAAATACTATAACACCAGATTGCTACTGACCTACATGAACGCTGCAACAGGTTCAGCTGAGCTGATCGTCGAGGAGCTGATACTGAACACCCAGATGGACTACACGATCGCTGGCGGACTCGCTTCAAAACCCAAGGACATCGATGGACGCAAACCCTCCTTCGTGTTCACCGAGGACGGGGTGTGGGAGGACGGACTCGTTGTCGGCGAAGTCCTCTCGAACGTTCCGATAGGTGTGGGAGTTGAACATGGCTGGAAACCACTGGATTTCAAGCCACACAGGATAACCAACATCAAAGACAACATGCTCATAGAGGTTGACGGTCAGGTGGCCCTTGAGTTTTTCATCTCCGTGGCGAGAGAACACGGGGATACACCGCCATCTGACTGGGACAAGTTAGCTGACATGTTGCACCGATATCAGATAGGGCTGACCCTGCCGGACGGCAAGCATCTGCTCAGAACGCCGCTCGTGCCGTTACATGACGGCCGCATCTTACTGACGGCGCCGCTACCCGTGAACTCGACTTTCCTTGTCATGACCACCACCGAATCCGACCTGATAGATGCCCTCAAAAAGACTTTGACGAAGGCCGTTCATGAACTCAATGGTATTGAACCTGCCGGTGCGTTGATAATGGAATGCCTTGGCCGCAAGGAAATACTCGGTGAGCGCATTTTTGACGAACTCAGCATAATCGAACAGCTCATTCCGGATGTGCCTTTCATAGGTTATCATTCATTCGGCGAAATAGCCTGGGCGGAAGGGGAATTGAGCGGCTACCATAACATGACTGTGGTTGTCGTGTTATTCGGAGGTGAGAAAGTGCTATGAAAGCCGACGAACTGCACCCGGTTGACCTATTTTTCGAACTTGAAGGCTCCATTTTCAGACTCAAGGACAATTACATGATCCTCGATAAAAACATCCTCGGGAGAGTCATCCAGAACCTTGTTCAGGTCCTGAATCCACGTAGGGTGGCCCAGTTTCTGGTCAGGGTCGGTTTCGCTTCGGGGTATAGCTTTGCATTACACATCAAAAACATGATCAACTGGGACAGTCCGGAGGAATGGCTTAAGGCCGGGTTCCTGCTTCCCGAAAAGACCGGCTTCTACACGATCAAGGAACTTTACCTTGAAAACGTTGACAAGCCGGAGGATTTCTATTTCAGATTGGTGGTGGAGAAATCCAGCGAGGCCGAAATTCAAAGGGTGTTCGTGGGGAATCTTCTCGAAAATTTCCGGGGATGCTGGCTCATTTCAGGCTATCTGAGCGGTTACACCTCCGCTTATTTCAAGAGAAAAGTCATCGCTCAGGAAAAGGAATGTATTTCAAGAAAGGATCCACACTGTGTTTTTGAGGGCATGCCGAGGACAAGGTGGAAAGAAGATGAATTGTTCATTGCGATGCGGATTTACACAGGTCTCAGTTTTGAAGAAGAGCTTGACCTTTTGTATGAGGAGCTCAAACGTTTAAACGCAGAGCTCAAAAAGAAAAACGTTGAGCTTGAAAAGCTGTCCCACACTGATGAACTGACCGGCGTCTATAACCGCCGCTATGTGTTCAAGTTCATTCGAGAATACCTGAATGAGGTCGGAGGCCCGTTGAGTGCCGCTGTGCTCGATCTGGACGGCTTCAAAGAGCTGAACGACAGTTTCGGGCACAAGATCGGGGATCAGGTGCTCGTCGAGTTCGCCAATCTCCTGAAACAGGAAGTGGATGACAGAGGGATAGTTGCCCGTTGGGGCGGCGATGAGTTCATAATCATAATCACCGACAACGCCCATGAGGCCTATGAGATAGCCGAGCGAATCAGGGAAAAGGTGGAGAGTTTCAAGTTCTCCCCGCCGGTGGGCCGCGGCAAAGTAACCGTCTCTTTTGGTATAACCGAATACATTCCCGGCGAATCCATAGACAATTTTGTCACCCGTGCCGATGCCGCCCTTTACGAGGCCAAGCGGCAGGGCAAAAACAGGGTCATCATCTATATGCCCCCTCGTTAGCCGCTTCCTCGATAATTTTCAAAAGCTTCCGCATAGCTTCCACGAATCTCGGACCCGGACGCAGGAAGATATCCACATCCTCGATCACATAAACCTTCCCGTTTTTTACCGCATCGATGTCCTGCCACCCTGCGCGTGACATGACCTGTTCTCTGTCAGCGTTCCGATACAGCAGGAGAATCACATCAGGATTCCCGACCACAACCCGCTCCGGATTCACCGCGAAGTAAGAAGCATCTACATCATCGAACAGATTGCGACAATGGAGTTTTCTCAGATAATCGCTCAGGAACGATTTTCTACCGACGGTGTAAAGCGGGGCCGATGAAAGCTCGATGTAAAATTTCAGCGGGCGGGGCAGCATGGCCGAGAGTGAATTGGCTTTCCGCAAAAGTTTTTCGTAATCCCGGGCCAGTGAGTCCCTGAGGCGTTGCCCCTTTCGATGCTCATTCAGGACATCCCCAACCCTGACAAAGGACTGGAGGATTTCATCGACGGATTCCGGGGAGATGTCCACCGTCCGAATTCCCAATTTCTTCAGGTTCTCCCTGACGTCCTTCTGCATCGGGAGAGTGATGAACACTACGTCAGGGTTAAGTTCCGCTATCTTTTCGTAAGATGGGGCGAGCAGCGACCCAACACGGGGCAGCTTTCTGACCTCGGGCGGATAGTTGCAGTAATTGGAAACTGCCAGAAGGTGATCCTGCGCCTCCATCGCGAATATGGTCTCGGTCACGGATGGAACGAGCGAGACCGCGGATGGCCGCTTGACTTTCCCGGTGCTGGTGCAACCGACAAAAAGCGCCGCTGCCCAGACTAATGCCTTAAGAATTGTGCCTTTTGTGCGCATTCTTGTTGCGGTATCGCCTCTGCCTGCCATTCCGTGACCTGCGGGAAGGCTGGAGTTTCTCCTCGATGGTAACCGGGTGCCCTGTCCGCAAGTTGAACACCCCTTTCACCGGATGAAAGCCGTTCCCATCGATGACGTAAGTGTAGTTCCCGGTCGGCAGCGTGAGCACGAGGGTCTTGTTAAGGGGCAATTCCACCCTGAGCTTGCCGCCCGAGCGCCTGCCGTTGAGCGAGAGGTCAAGCCGTGCAGTCTGAGGGCCGTTGGTCATCCTGAAGCGCGCCTTTTCCATGTCAACCCTGACAGTCGTGCGTCCCCCGCTCCTGACATCGACGCTTTCCCGATAATCGAAGCCGCTCGGAAAGATGATCCTGACGATGTGCCTGCCGGGGTCAACCTTCATGGGCTTGAGGCTGCCGGTTTCGCCTATCGCCCGGTTGTCAACAAACACCTTTGCGCCGTTCTGTGTCGAGAAGTCCAGCGTCCCCGGTTGAAGCACCGCTGCCTTGAGCACGGTCTCGTTCTTCGGCTTCACGTCCACAACGGTTTTGAACGGGATGTAGTTGCCATTGGCGGAGACTTCCACCTCATAACGCCCTTCAGGCAGAATGAAGATGTTCTCTCCCCTGTCGATCATCTTCCTGAATTTCCCGGAGAAGGAGTGTTTCGAGGACACGAGCTTTAGCTCACAGGCCGCCCTCGACGGTTTCCCTTCATAATTCACCTTGAGTATTCCGGAATTGAGATGGTATTCGATGGTGTCATTGCCGGTCACGGAGAACTCCTTAACCGCTTTGAAGCCTGAGGGATAGAGTATTTCAACGGAGTATTTGCCGCTCTCGATATGCAGGTTCAGCGCCCCGTTGGTGGAACGCCTGACCACGGAGTCCCCTTTTTTGAGCGTGACCCTTGTGTCGTGCGAGGCCGCAACCACGAGAAACGCCTTGCCCGTGGATTTGACGGGTGCGGGTTTCTTCTGGGTCTCATTTTTTGAGGATGTCTCAACAGGCGCCTCTGTGGCCCTCGTGACAGAGGTTTTCCCCTCCAGAATCTTCATATGCTGATTTTTCAGCCAGATAAACGCGGCGAATGCAAATAAAAGCGATAAAGAGAAAATGAAAAAAGCCATTTTTATCACCTTCCTGCTTTTTTTGATGTCAGTCCTATGGCACCCCACATGTTCCTGACTTTGCCTTCCCTTCGGTAAGAATTGAATAGTTCGGCATCTTCATATGTGCACATCCCGGACGGGACAATGTGCTTTTCCGGAACTCCAGCGGATTTCAGCCTCTCGATGTTGTATTCCACCAGATCAAGGAACCATTTTCCATCGACCACCCTCGTCCCATAATTGAACAGTTCTGCCACTTCACGACCGACCACATAGCAGTTGCCACATATGCCCGGCCCGATGGCCACGAAAACGTCATCGGGGGACGAGCCGAACCTGTGCGTCATTTTGTGCAATGCCTCAAGGACAATGCCTTTCAGCGAGCCGCGCCACCCGGCGTGGACCACGCCGAAGGCCCGGTTGATCGGATCCATGAAGAAGATCGGATAGCAATCGGCCACTTTGACGGCCAGATACAGATCAGGTCTGCGAGAGAGCAGGCCGTCACCATCTATGTTGCCCTCAACAGGGGCATTGACCTCATAGACTATCGAGCTGTGAACCTGATGCAGGTGCGCGACAGGCGAAATCCCAAGCTCATCCAGCACCTCGCGCCCGTGTTTTCCGCTGAAAACGACCCTGAAGGGCAGTTCTGTCTCAAATTCGAGGTAATT
>JAMOPK010000398.1 GCA_027064565.1 Caldifarciminota bacterium
CCTGTTCGATGAGTTCGAGAAGGCCCATCCTGACACTTTCAACATCCTCCTGCAGATACTCGAGGAAGGCGTTGTCACCGATAGCATCGGCAGAAAAGTCAACTTCAGGGAGACGGTGATAATACTAACATCGAACATCGGAACGAGGTTTATCAACAAGGCCCGCGGCATGGGCTTTTCAAACAAAAAGTCAGATTTCGATACGGAAGACATCAAAAAATACCTGCAGGACGAACTCAAAAGATTCCTGCCCCCTGAACTCCTCAACAGGATAGACGATGTCATCATCTTCAACCCGCTGGAGAAAGAGCACCTGAACAAAATCATCGACATCATGCTGATCGACCTGATGAAACGTATCGCGGAGAAGAAGATCAAGCTCTCGCTCTCGCCCTACGTTCGGGATTTCCTCATAGAGAAAGGCTATAACCCCGAATACGGCGCCAGGCCTTTGAGGCGCGCGATTCGGGTTTACATCGAAGATCCCCTCTCGGAGGCAATCTTGAGGGGGGAGATAAAAGACGGCGAGCGTGTTCTCGCCGTGCTTGAGCAGGGTAAAATCCAGTTCATTCCCACCAAGGAGAAGGAAGAATGCTTGGTATAACTCTGGCTATCTTCCTGTCTTTCCCCATAACAGTGAGAGACGTGGAAGTCGATGGAGCTAAATGGGTATCTGAAAAATTCGTCATCACAAAATTTGGAATAAGTCCGGGCACACAGGTCGGGATTCCGGATATCTATCTCTCCATGAAGGAACTCTATCGTGGCGAGCGGTTTAATGACATCAAACTATACCAGATTGGTCCGGATTCCAGCGCGGTTCTGGTGATTAAAGTGGCTGAGAACCCAACGTTGCGCGACCTCGTTCTGACAGGCAACAAAAAACTCAGTTCCGACGAGATCAGAGACTCGATACTCAGGATAAGTGCCGGCGAAGAAACCGACAAAGAGATCGTGTCCAGCTTCAAAGCCGAATACGGGAAAAAGGCTCAGGTTTATAAAGCGCATGCAATTTATCCCCTTTCGCCCAACCGGATATTTTCGTGGAAAACCGCCATCAAAAAGGCTTATCTAAAGAAGGGTTACCCTCTTGTCGAGGTGAATGCCGAGGTCAAAGACACCGATTCATTGGGACGGGCTGACCTCGTTATTCGAGTAAAGGAAGGCCCAAAAGTCAAGGTGAAAGAGATAAACTTTCACGGCAACGTAGCTTTCGATGACAAAAAACTGCGCAAGGTCATCAAAACCAAACAGGCCGGTTTTCTGAGAAGCGGGACACTCAAATTGGATGAATGGGAACAGGATTCAGCACGCCTGATAGAATTCTACGCCGACCATGGCTATCCGAGAGCGAAGGTAGATTCAACGCGGATCAGATACGAGGGCAGATACGCTTACATCGACATCTGGATCACTGAAGGCCCCAAACTGGTAATCCACGACATCGACATCGAAGCTGCGCCTCCCTTTGACTCCACAAAACTTTATTCCCTGCTGAAATTCGCTAAAGGCGAGCCATTTTCAAGGAAAAAATACACCGAATCCATGCAGGATATCATGACGGCATACCGGGATTCGGGATTTATGTATGTGCAGGTTATTCCCCTTGATTCGATATTACAGGATACGTTGCTGGATGTCGTCTGGAAGATTCAGCCCGGCAATCGGATATTCATTCGGAAAATAGAAATCGAAGGAAATCGCAAAACGAGGGATTATGTAATTCTGAGGGAGCTCGATCTGTTCCCCGGTGACCACTTCTCCTCTACGAAACTACAGAAGAGTCAGAGAGACCTGTTCATGCTCAATTTCTTCAGCAATGTGATGATAAATTTCCAGAACACGCCTGACAGCAACAAGATAGACCTTGTGCTCAAGGTTCAGGAGAAGCCGTCCGGCCAGCTGGGCTTTGGAGCCACCTATTCCGAACTGGAAGGGCCTGCCCTGTATTTCAACGTCATGCAGCCGAACTTTCAGGGGAAAGGTCAAACAATCTCGTTGATGCTGCAATACGGCAAAAACGTCCAGAACTATCGGATATCCTTCACCGAACCATGGCTTGGCGGAAAGCCCCGTTCACTCGGGTTCGACCTCCACAATGTAGTTTATTACTACTACGCCGATTTCGACCGACAGGAGACGGGTGGAAGCGTCTCATATTCACAGAGGATATGGAACGATTACTGGCGAACAGGGGCGACATATAGCCTCGAAAAAGTTACCCTGTTCAATGTGTCGGAGTATTACAAAGAGCATTATCCTGAATTTTCCAAACCCTTCTGGACTTCTTCCATCTCATATTTCATCTCCCGTGACACCAGAAACAGGCCGTTTTTCCCGACAAGGGGCAGCCGGTTCAGTTATACCCTTATGCTTGCAGGTGGGCCTCTCCAGGGCGATGTCCACTACCACAAACACACCATCGAATGGTCAAAATATCTGCCGCAGCCCTTCAGCAGCAAGAAATACGCCTCGGTTTTCTGGGTGAGAGGCGGCTATGTGGGCGGCTACCATCCGGAAGACTGGTCAATCGGCGTTCCGTATTATGAACGATTCTTCCTTGGCGACATCGGATTTTACGGCCTCAGGGGACACGAACTCCGTTCCGTATCCCCAATCCTTGACGGCACGAAGATAGGCGGTCGGGTCTTCGGCATTTTCACACTGGAAGAGCGTTATCTTGTGGAACAAAACATTTACTTCCTCGCATTTCTGGACATCGGCAATTCATGGCTTAACGTCAATCAGATTCCCGAAAGGGGACTCGAATACGGACTCGGGGTGGGAATGCGAATGGAAATCCCGATGATGGGTATTCTCGGGTTTGACATAGGTTATAACCCTGAGACCGGCCAGTTCGTCCCCCACATCCAGGTCGGCACGATGTTCTGAGAAAAACAGGGTGCAGGGCTAAAGCTCCATCAGGTGCTGTTTGAAGTCCTGCACCTTTAATTTTTTGCCCTTTTGAATTACAACCAGCCCTTCATCCTCGAGGCGTTTTTTCTGGATCTTGCCGCCTCCGGGCAATTTAGGATTAAGGCTGCCATCAGATTTTATCACCCGCCACCATGGAACCTTCTCGATTTCCCCGGATTCCACAGCCTCTGCTATGAGTCTTATGGCAATCCCGGTCACAAGCGGGCACGTGGTGACCACCTGATATTTTCTGGCAAGGTAGTCTCTTATCTGTCCCACGGTTAAAACTTTCCCCGCCGGGATTTTACTCATGAGTTCCATAATCTCTCTGGCAGAAGGAATCAACATCATGCCGGCCCCATACCTGCCGATCAACCTTGGGGGTATCTCAACTATCTGGTCCTCCATACTTTCAATTTTTTCACGCACCGTTTTTTTCTTTCCCATGCTTTTATTTTATAGTCAGAGTGGCATAATTCCAGCCATCGAATTACCCTGATTTCCATTAAATGTTTAGCTCATTCTCTATTTCCTCAATTTCTCATTCAGGGTAAAACAAAAACGGGCTATCAATTGATAGCCCGTCAAAGTTCCTTTTAGGCTAAAAGCTGAACAGCTCACATAGATTTAACTATTTCGATCAGGTCTGCCACAAGGGCATGGCCCGTCTGGATCCTGCCAGCCCCGGGACCGACGATGGTAACTTCGCCGAGATGGTCGGTTTTGAAAACAAGGGCGTTCGTGACGCCATTCACGTAATACAGGAAATCCTCCGGACCGATCATTTCAGGGGTGACTTTGGCTTTTACCGTGCCGTTTTCGCGCCAGACTCGGGCGATAAGCTTCCACTTTTTGCCTTCGGCCTTTGCCTTCTCGATGTCCTCAATTGTCAAACCCGTTATGCCAACCCTCTCCACATCGGAAGGTTTTAGGTGACCATCAAATAACAGGTTCGCCATGATCACAGCCTTTGCCACAGCATCCCAGCCTTCCACATCGGCATCGGGTTTGGCCTCGGCATATCCGAGCCGCTGAGCCTCCTTGAGGGCCTCATCGTAGGTTTTGCCGGTCTCCATGTTCGTCAAAATGAAGTTGGTCGTTCCGTTGACTATGCCCCTGACCTCCTCGAAATGGACACCGGCAAGCGGTCCCATCGCAAGGTTCAAAGCCGGTGTTCCTGCGAGCACCGTCCCCTCGAATCTCAATTGGACACCCATATCATCGGCTATCGCTTTGAGTTCGTTATAGGCAAGAGCTATCGGCCCTTTGTTTGTGGTTATGACGTGCTTCTTCGATCTCAAAGCTTCGCGGATGTGGGTAATCCCCGGTTCGCCGGTCTGGAGATTGGTCGGGGTCACCTCGGCAATAACGTCAGCCTCACTCTCATGGATAAGCCTGAGACTATCCCACCCGGTTTCGCCCAGCTCTTCGATCTTCTGTCCGTTGTCAACGAGCTGCAGGGCTTTCTTCAGGTCAATCCCGTCGGGGTTATGGATGCTACCCCATACAAGGTCAGCTATCCCTACAACCCTGTAGGTGAAGCCGTATTTTTCCTCGAAATAAGCCTTTTTATTCACAAGGATTTCGGCAAATCCACGACCAACAGTGCCAAAGCCTATAAGCCCGATCTTCACTTCCTTCATCTTCTCATCTCCTTGCTTGTTGTTTCCCTATCATTTTGTATCCAGATGACTTCTAAAACAGGGATGTGGAAAAACTAATGGATCTGAGAATGGCAAAATACGGGAAAACTCATTGTTTCGATGATATCCTCACGTCCAGACACTCCAACCTATCCAGAAACAAGTTTATTTTCCTTTTTCCTGTCGGCTTTTGAATGCTATGGAGGCAAAGTAAATCAGGCCACCCCATAGCACAATAGCGCCAAACAGGAACATAATCCAGGCTGACAGCGGCATTTTATTCCTCCTGCTTCCCCTTCACAAAGCCGAGTATCAGGGACACCAGCAATCCGGTTAGATAGACGACTCCGCCGATTATGACTGTGTTGGATGGATATCCGCCGTAGCCGTGTTTGAACAATTCGATCACCGACATCACAAGTATCACGATCAGAACTATCGGGGTTATGATTTTAACGGAAATATCCCACCAGATTCCGATTTTAATTTCAGAGACCGCATTCGCCTCCTCACGAATCTTTGCAGCGCCGTAGATGTAGCCTATAAGAATGGCTTCGAGCAGGCCCACCAGAGTCAAGCCAAATGCCGAAATGTAGTGGTCCACTATGTCAAGCCAGTAAAATCCACCCTGAGTAGTGTAAATTATCGCCACAAGGAATGAAGCAAGGCTTATCAAAGGCAGCGCAACCTTACGGGGAACATTCCACTTGTCTTTTATACCGGCGATTATCCCTTCTATTTGCGAGAATGCAGATGTGGTTGCAAGGTTGAGGAGCATGAAGAAGAACAACACGCCCCAGATTGGTGCACCGGGCAGTTTTGAGATAGCGG
>JAMOPK010000399.1 GCA_027064565.1 Caldifarciminota bacterium
TTCCACTCAGCGGGATCAACGACGAAAGAGATGTCGAGACGCTGGTCTTCGATGTGCTCAGGGAGCTGGTCAAAAACGCCGATGAGGATGTCAGGTCGCTTTTCGACGACCGGAAATTCGTCCGGGAAATCCTGAAACACTGGCCCATCCTCCTGCTTTTCGACGCACTGGACGAGGCCGCACAACCCGTCAGACAGGGATTGTTGGACGGATTCGCAGATTTCGCTAAAAGCCATCCGAACGTTCGGACGGTAATCTCGATGCGTGTGGCAAACTTCAGGGAACTCCGCGTGCCTGAGGAACTTCGCTCCACCTACGAGCTTATGCCGCTCACGGAGTCGAAAGACCGTCAAAACTTCATGAAGCTGTGGCTCGATAGGCTGAAAATCGACCATCCGACCATCCAGCCGCCGGAGCCGCAGGCGATTTTAGACGTAATCGAGCGCAAGCACGGCGCTCTCAAAAACTCGTTAGAAAACCCGTTGATGCTCAGGATGGCTATCGAGATGGCGTTCTTCGGCGGCCTCGAAACGTTGGAGAGGGCGAACACAAGGTCGAAACTTTACGAATTCCATGTCAATCGACTGTTTTTCAGGGCGCTGGAGCGGTTGGGGCTGTTTAAAATCAAAAGGATCGACTGGAGAGGCAACCAGTTCGAGTTCGTCTATGAACCTGACGATGCGCAGTTGAACGAGCATGTCGAAACCCTTTTGCCCGTTGTGATGGACTCCCTCAAAAACCTTTCGGTTGAGATGTTCCAGCATGGCGGACGGATCGCAAAGGGAGAGGCTGACAGGTTGGCGGTGATCGGAAAGCTCAATGATACGCTCTCCAATTTCCAGTCTGGGCTGGAAAGCAGGTTGAAGGTCATGCCGCACCCCGGACTCGATTTTCTGCGTAAGGATATGGGCGTGGTGGGCGAGGTCGGCGGCGACCTGTATTTCATGCACAAGACATTTCTCGAATACTTTTTCTCACAATGGCTTCGCGACAGGTGGCGTGAGAACAAAAAGGGGACATGGCGCTATCTGCGCGAATGTCTGCACAGTCCCGACATGAGGGAACCGATATTGTTGCTCGCCGGCTCACTGCAAGGCAAAGAATTTGAAGATTTCATCAGGAAAGTCATTCACGCAGGGAGCGACTACGAATACCTCTTTCATCGCGACCTTCTGATGGCCGGCCTCATCGCAGGGGAAACGGGCTACAAAGGCAGGCTGAGGAATGAGATTGTCTCGAAAATGCCAGGGTGGCGGTGGGCGTGGAATGCGTGGGGCGGACTATGGCAAGATGTGGTTATCTCCATGGATTACCCGAAAGAGATTGTCTCCGATCTGGTCGAGGCTTTGGAAGATGAGGATCCAGATGTCAGGTCTGCGGCAGTGCATATTCTCGGTTCGCTCAGAATCAGGGATAAGGAAGTTGTAATGAAAATAGTTGATAGGCTAGAAGATGAGAATTCAGGGGTTCGGAGAAAGGCGGTAGAAGCTCTCGGTTCGCTTGGCATCAAAGATAAAGAAGTAGTGATAAAATTACTTGAGAGACTGGAACATGAGGATTCAGGGGTGCGGAGTGCAGCAGTAGAAGCGCTCGATAAAGTAGGTATCGTGGATACAGAAGTGGTGATGAAAATAGTTGAGAAACTGGAGCATGAGGATTTGGAGGTCCGAGCTGCTGCAGTGGAAGCGCTTGGTAAGCTCGGGGTCAAAGATAAAGAAGTGGTGATGAAAATAGTTGAGAAACTGGAAGATGAGGATTCAGTGGTTCGGAATGCTGCAGTGGAAGCGCTTGGTAAGCTCGGGGTCAAAGATAAAGAAGTGGTGATGAAAATAGTTGAGGGACTGGAACATAAAGATTGGAGAATTCGAAATGCGGCGATATGGGCACTCGGTTTGATGGGCGTTAAGGATAGAGAAGTAGTGAAAAAAATAGTTGAGAAACTGGAAGATGAGGAAGATTTAGCTGTTCAGAACGCCGCCATAAATGCGTTAGGCAAAATCGGCATTAAGGATAAGCAAGTTGTTGTGAAAGGGATAACTAACAAGCTGGATCATAGAGATTGGAGAATTCGGACGGCAGCAATAGAAGCTCTGAGTAAGTTTGAAATTAATGATAAGGGGGTAGCAATAAAATTAGTCGAAAAACTTGAAGATAAAGAATGGCGTGTCCGTAATTTGGCCATAAATGCGTTAGGCAGAATCGGCATTAAGGATAAGCAAGTTGTTGTGGAATTATTGAAAAAAATGGAATCAAGCCCCCAAGACTGGAGAGTCTTGTGGGGAACTATAAATGCATTTGGTAAACTCGGCATTAAGGATAAAGAAGTGGTAAAGAAAATAGCTGAGAGACTGGAAGATCAGGAGCCAGAGGTTCGATCTGCAGCGGTGGAAGTTCTCGGTTCGCTCGGAATCAGGGATAGGGATGTAGTGATGAAGATCGTTGATAAACTGGAAGATAAGGATTCGGGAGTTCGATGGGTGACAGTGTATGCGCTCGTTTCTCTCGGCATCAGAAATAGAGGTGTTGTGAAGAAAATACTTGAAAAACTGGAACACAAGAACTTGAATGTTCGGGATGCAGCATTGCATGTTCTCACTGAGTTAAGCGATGAATCTCAAATCTTGGAGAAAGTTATCAAGAAATACGGTCCGGAATGGAAACAAAGACTGAATTTTAAGTTAGCGGATTCAAAATTGGGTGAGATTTTGAGTACGGTTCTAAAAATTAAAGAAGTTGACCGTGAATCCCTTTACACTGTGTTACAGAAGCTTGCCGTTTTGAGGTGTCAAAAATCGATTGCCTTGTTTATCAGGCGGTGGAAAAGGTCTCTGGAGAGGAAAGGACTGTCATGGACCACGGTCAAAGAGGCTTTTATCGAGATATTCGATTCGCAGGTCGGAGATCTCATAGGCGGCGCTATCGGCGCAGCAATCTCAAACGGCATCGACCCGTTTAAAAAACTTTTCCCTACACTGCCCGGATGGCTGACTCAGGCGCTCAGCACCGCCGTCGGCTTCATCCTTTTCGCCTTCGTTTTCAACATAATGAGAAAACTCATCTTTGGAAATTCCAGAAAATCCGATTGAACCTACGGACGCACATTGACAGGCGAGACGCCCGCCCTACTATCGGCGGAGACTGTGCAAAAATCGCAACGGAGACTCTAACAAAGCTTAACAAAAAGTTAGATTTTTTGTAAAGTTCAACATCTCCTGGCAGTTTTACACCGACCGCTTGACAAAGGCAACGAGGTAACTTATAAATAAAATCCAATTCATCGCGGGGTGGAGCAGTCAGGTAGCTCGCCGGGCTCATAACCCGGAGGTCGCCGGTTCAAATCCGGTCCCCGCTATTAAAAATTGGCGGCGTAGCTCAGCTGGTTAGAGCAGCGGAATCATAATCCGCGTGTCCGGGGTTCGAGTCCCTGCGCCGCCATTTTTTCGTTCCTCTCCACCCCCCATCAATTTACACCAATCAGTCGATCTCTTCGTTGCGGTATCGTATTTTCCCTTCCTGAATGGTCATATAGACGTCGAATTCCCTGTCCATGATGACGATATCGGCATCCTTTCCGACAGCAAGGATTCCTTTCCTTGATAGTCCCAGCACTTTGGCGGGGTTGAGAGAGGCCATCCTGACGGCATGGGTCAGGGGCACGCCGACTTTGTTCACCATGTTGGCCACAGCCCGGTCCATGGTCAACACACTACCTGCAAGCTTGCCGCCGGGCAGAAACGCCTTGCCGTCCCTCACTTCTATTTTCTGATCCGAGAAGACGTATTCCCCATCTGGCATGCCACACGCCTTTATCGCATCGGATATCAGAAGGATGCCCGTGTGTCCCTTAAGCTTGTAAAGCAGTTTCATCACGGCAGGGTGGACGTGATAGCCGTCGGCTATCAGCTGAACCTTCAGCTCGTCTCTGAGAAATGCAGCGGTGAGCACGCCCGGATTCCTGTGGTGCATGGGCTGCATTGCGTTGAATATGTGGGTCACCTGAGCGGCACCGTTGTCTATCGCTACCTCGATCGTCTCGTAGTCCGATTTCGAATGCCCGATCGAGGGAACTATACCGTGCATTGAGGCATCCCTGACTATCCTCATTGCACCGGGGACTTCTGGAGCGATTGTCATGAGTTTCACGAAGCCGTGTCCGGCGTCCCTGAGCGTCAGCCAGTCGTCCATGTTGGGCCTCCAGATGTAGTCTTCCTTGAGCGCCCCGTGCATCTCAGGGTTTATGAACGGGCCTTCAAGATGGATTCCGAGTATCGAAGGGTCAGCCTCCCCCCATTCCATATAGGACACGAGCCGCCTGACATCGCTTATGAGTTCCTCTTTGGGCTTCGTGTAAAGCGTTGCCAGCAGGCCTGTTGTCCCGTGTTTGATGTAAAAATCCGCAATCATTGAAAGGGTTTCCGGGTTGACCTCCGTGAAATCGTGGCCCACGGCACCGTGAACGTGCAGGTCGATGAATCCCGGCACAGCTATTTTCCCGGCAAGATCAAAGGTCTTGATGCTGTCGGGCAGCGAGATGTCGTCGGCTCTGCCCAATTCCGATATCTTTTTGCCTTCGATGATGATAACCCCGTTTTCCACAATGCGAAACGGAGTCACTATCCGCAGGTTCTTGAGAGCAAATTTCATGTTCCCCCCTTTTCAGGGCAACTATGGTGATGGCAAACAGCAACATGTCAAGGGTTGATGAGAATAGTCAAAAAGTCTCTGAAATTTCAAGTAAACGTTTTTTCAAATTTTCGGGCATTTTGAGAGCGGTTCCCTAATTTTTGTTTGCCTCGTAGAACGAGATTTGAGGTCGATTTGTCCTGCAAGCTTCGCTTATGGTTCGCAGAACGAAACAGCCATGCTGAACCCAATAAGCAAAATCCGAAAGGGATTTCGTTATAATACCCACAGAGGACCGATAGCTCTGTGCGACACAACATGGAGGGACATCATGAAAACAATGGTCTTATGGCTTTTCATCGCTGCGTCAACCTCACCTTCTGAGCTGCTCGACAGGGTGAGGAGCAATCTTGAATGGAAAAGCATCCGGTTTTCCGCCGAGATGGAAATCAGGAGGGGCAACCGAAGTATTACAAAGGAGTTCGATGGCGTGGGCAAAGGCGAAAATTTCCTCATGGAGTTTAAAAACCCTGAAGATTTCGGAGTGAAATACCTGAAAATAGGCGACCAGCTTTACATCTACATCCCTGACATAGACGATGTTGTCCGAATCTCAGGCGATATGCTCCGCCAATCACTGATGGGAAGCGACATTTCCTACTCGGACATGATGACATCTGATCCATTCGAGTTTTATCGAGTGGATTCGATGATGGACACAGTTCTAAACGGGAGGCGTCTGATAAAACTGCGTC
>JAMOPK010000400.1 GCA_027064565.1 Caldifarciminota bacterium
CCTTCCTTGGTATCGTTTTATCGTCAGGAGTGGGAGAGGGAGGCAATAGTGGTTATGGACAATGCACCTTCTCACAAGAGCAAGAAGCTAGAAGTTCCTGCAAACATTCAGATAGTGTATTTACCATCATATTCACCGGAACTTAATCCGGTAGAGAGGGTTTTTCAGGAGATAAAGAAACATTTTTAAGAATAAGGTATTTAGAGTGATTGAGGAGTTAGAGGATGCTATATGCGAAATAGTGAACTCTCTTACACCTCAGAGGTTAAGGAAACTAACTTTTTATCCTTACATCAGGGAGGCTGTTTTAGGATGACTCACAAATCGGTATTGGTATAATTGTTGAAAAATCACAACTTGGGATTTCTAGAATTGTGGGAAACAGGTTGAGGAAGGAGTTGGTGGAACTTATTGAAACAGGATATGTTGGGGCAGGGGGATAAAGCTCTCCCCCTGCCAGATGCTTCACAGGTCCTGAATGTTTACTTTAATGTCAGTGTAAATCTCTTTCTGAAGTTTCTGGTATTCCGCCTCAAGCGCTTCATTGAATTTTTGCTGATAGAGGAGCTGAGAAAACTGCTCTTTCGTGGGCTTCTGACCTTCCTGCCTGTCGATCAGCTTCACGATGTGATACCCGAAATCGGAAGGGATCGGACCTTTGATCTCGCCAGGCTTCATAACCGCAACCGTGTCCTTCAAAGGAGACGGCAACATCTCAAGCTGAACCCAACCGAGGTCGCCGCCGAGGTCCTTCGTTGATTCATCGTCTGAATAGACTTCTGCAAGTGAATCGAAAGATGCGCCTTTCTTGAGCGCCTGCATGACTTTCTCGGCCTTCTTCAGAGCCCTCTGTGTGTCGGCACTGGAGTAATTATATTTGACGAGGATGTAAGCCAATTCGATTTTGTCGTCCTGTTTGTTTAAGCATTTGAAGATGTTATAGCCGATCTGGCCTTTTACAGGTTTTGAAATCTCGCCGGGATTGAGGGCAAAGACCTTTTCTGCAATGGAATCGGGCAGGTCATACCTTGAAAGCACGCCGATGTAACCGCCGTTTTGAGCTGTCTGCCTGTCATCCGAATAGTTGGCCGCTATCTGGGCAAAGTCGGCGCCGGATTTGAGTTTTTTGTAAATGGCCTGAGCGGTTTTCAGGGCATCTTTCTCCTCCGAACGGGAAGGTTTTATGGCGATCAGGATATGCGCCAGCCTGACAGTTGTCGGCGTCAGGGTGATGGAGTCCTTCATCGCCTGATAGAGACTATCCATTTCCTGAGGCGACAATTGGACTTTGGGACGGACGTGCGCATCAACGTAGGCCTGAGCATACATCTGGGATTTGATGTAGCTCCTGAACATCCGCTTGAAGCCCTCGGTATCGGTGCCTAAATCTTTGAGCAGTTTGTTAAATCCGTCTTCCCCTATGGCATTTTTGATATTATCGATGAACGCATCAAGCTGTTCGTTTATCTGGTCATCGCTCACATGGATCGAGGTGTCTTTGAGTGCCGCAACGTAAAAAAGTTTTGTGGTGAGAATATCGTTGAAGACCTGAGCCTTGAGCTGGAGGGTGAGCTGTTGTCTCGCATTGGGGTCGGAAATGGTATCCGGCCGATATTGCAGGGCATAGAGATCATAGACCGCCTGAAACTCGGACCTCAGCACAGGCTGGTCACCCACAATTGCGAGCGTATCATCAATCTTTTTCTGGCTCTGGGTGTTCTGCGCCAGAACCGGGCCTGACAAAGCAATTATGCCCATCAAAATAATTCTTTTCATGGTATCACCACCCGATTATTTTTGACCTTCGCTGGATGACGTCGTGTCAGTCAGGATTTCGACCTTATATTTTTCTTTCATTTTGTTGATCAAGGAGTTTTCGATCTCCTTCCGTTTTTTATCGGCGAGGTATTGCTGGATGAATCCCTTGACCTGCTGAGGATCAGCCGAAACCCTGTTCTCCGAAACTATAAAGATGTAAATATAAGAATTCTGCTGATAGCTCCCCCATGCCCCCTGTCCAGGCTTAAGTTTAGCCACCTTATCCCTGAGTTCCTGAGGGATGTCGTTGTAAGTTAGATAGAAAATGCCGAGATTTACGGGGTTCTGGGTCTCAAAGGCGGTGACTGTGGAGTCCGATTTGACCTTTTCGATGGCACGAAACAGCCTGCTGCCGACTTTGTTTTTCAACGTCCGATCGACTTCCTTCAATTTATTGCTGTCAGATGTATAGACTATCAGAAACGTGGCGTTCCTATCAAATAAATCTCTGTATAGGTTGTAAAGCGAATCGATTTCCTGTGGTGAGACGGTGACAGAAGCCATCTTTTTAGTTTCGTAGTCCTGAACGAGCGTCAGCTGGTTGTTCAGCTCCAGTTTCCTTCTGATGATCGGGTCTTTGTCAAAGCCTTCTTCCTTCGCTGCGAGGTAAAGCAATGCCAATTTCGTCCACTGCTCGATAAAATCCCGTTTCTGTTGAGGCGTCCACTGCATCCCCTGACCGTAAATTTCGAGGTCCTTCTCGTAAAGCGTGAGACCATCAACCCTGGCGATGGGTTTTCCCAATTCCTTTTCGCTGGCCTTCGATTTGTTGGATTTGCACCCCACGAATTGGACTGCAATCACAGCGGTTAAAAATAATATACCCGCTATTACCTTTCTGCTCATTTCATCCTCCTTCATAAAGCGAATCTTTTGATTTGAAGCATATTATAAAGCTACCACCGACGCCCCCAAATGCCGGATAAATCTGATCATCAGGAGGGAGATTTTTTATTTTCCAATTAAGGTATCTACGTGGGGTCAAAGGAGGTGATTTTTGGAAAATATGGAACGAAATAAGGAGAAAATCGATAAATTACTCCATTGTTGAGATAGGGTACACCTGATCCTCGAAGTCAACATAATGGGTTTACAGCGATTGCTTCTTCCTGATTTTGGGGCGCTCAGTGTTTGAAAGGATTTCCCTTAATTCCCTTAAAAGTTTATTTTCAGCAATTGTGGAGACTCCAAGCTGTTCGTTGGGAGCAATTATTACCAATACGTGAGAGCCTGTCACAAATCTGGCTTTCACAATGTGTTTTTTGTGAATTAGTGTGATACACAGATTTAAATTTTCTCTGGGAAGCGAAAAATCGTAGTCAGCCAGCCCGGAAATTAACTTGTCTATACATTCCGATTCGCTTTGGATAAATAGCTTTATAAGTTTCATTACCAAATTCTCACGGAAATTCGCGTTCCAACATTCCGTATACTCCCGGATGGTTTCCTCTGAGATTGCCCATGCTAAAGGCTCCCCTGCAGCATCGGTTAGGATTACACCCCACAGTCCAAACTCTTTGACATGGTTCTCAAGCAATTTCTGGATACCGGATAGAAGTTCATCTTTCTCACCATTTACAGAGTGTGAATTTACCGCCATGGGAATGTGCTTATTTTTGTTGGAAACATGGGGACCTTTTGTCAATTTGTGCATGCTTTTTTCCATGGGGCCCCCCGGTTGCCAGATAAAAAGGTAGATGTCCTGGCTATTTATTCCCAGCAAGATATTCTTCAGTTTCTCGTTATCCATTGGAAACTTTAACTTCTGAATAGTCCCGTTTTCCTCGAGTATTTCGCCTTCTCCTCGTGCATTGAGAAGGTGAATAGCAAGGAGAAATTCTTTAAGGACATCACCCTTAATTTCGGACATATAGGGCTTAAGGACTATTTCCTTATATTTTTCCCGCAATTTATTTTTGGTAGGCTCATTCATCTCAACAGCCTCCCAAAATGTTTTTGGGGATATTCTAACCGATGTTGTGAATAAATTGCACCTTGCAAATTTTTGTTTATTTGGAAATTTATTCGCCTCGAAATAATGAGAGGGGAGTTCTCCATTTGTCGTCCACGCCGCTTTCCCTTGCAAAACCCGTTATCTCTGCCTGACAATCAAAATCTGAAAAAAGGAGGATTGGAAAATGCAGATAGACCTCAGAGGTAGAGACCTTATAACCTTCGATGACTGGACGAAAGGCGAGATTGAGACCGTCCTGGAAACGTCAAGGTATTACAAAATCCTGAGGGCCACGCATCAGATCGTCGAACCGCTCAAACACAAGACCCTGTTCATGATTTTCTTTGAGCAGTCAACCCGGACCCGCAACTCCATGGAGGCTGCGATGACACAGTTGGGCGGCCATGCCCATGACCTGACGCCCAGCAAGATGCAGCTCTCGCACGGAGAATCGGCCAAAGATACCGCCATGGTGCTTTCGAGGATGGGAGAAGGCATTGCCATCAGAAACTGCTTTTACAACGTCGGAAACAAATACCTGAATGAGATCGCCAAATGGGCCAACATCCCGGTGATTTCCATGCAGGACGACGTTTATCATCCGCTTCAGGTTATCGCTGATCTCCTGACCATTCAGGAGTATTACGGCCGTGACGTTAGAGGGCTTAAGGTGGCCGTTGTGTGGGCCTATGCCACGAGCCACGCCAAGCCGCTGTCCGTGCCTCAGTCTCAGATCCTCATGTTCCCGCGCTACGGGATGCATGTTGCCGTCGCTCATCCCCCGGAATTCCCGCTCCAGAAGGACATCATCGAGAAAGCGCAGCGCAACGCCGAGGCAAACGGCGGAAAGCTGGAGTTCTATGACGACATGGCAGAGGCGGTTCGGGACGCCGACATCGTCATACCCAAAAACTGGGGTGGCTTCGCATACTTCGACGAGTGGGTCGATGACGAGGAGCATTACAACGAAATGAAAGCCAACCTTGAGAAGCACAAAGACTGGAAGCTCACCAGAGAGCTGTTCTCGCTGGCGAAACCGGATGCGAAGATAATGCACGCCCTGCCTGCCGACCGCGGCAAAGAGATCGAGGACGAGCTTCTGGACGGCCCACATTCCATCATCTACGATGAGGCGGAAAACAGGCTCCACACTGCAAAGGCCGTCCTTGCCCTCACGATGGGTGGCAGACCATGAAAGTTGTTGTTACCGGGGCTAACCGTGGACTCGGGCTGGGCTTTGTCAGAAGGCTGCTTGAGAACGGCGACACGGTGTTCGCCGGGGTCCGCAATCCGAAAAACATCCCCGTGATCCGCCAGATGGAGGGAACCGGGAGCGGAGAGCTGTTCGTCCATCAGCTCGATTTGACCGACGATGAGTCGGTGAAGGCATTTGCTGACTGGCTGCCTTCCGAAAGCCTCGACATACTGATCAACAACGCCGCGATAATCGACAAAGGGCATGAATTTCCGGATATCGACATCGATCTGCTTCGGCGCGTGGTTGAAGTCAACGCCTACGGCCAGCTCAGGTTGACGCTTAAGCTCATCGACAGGCTCAGGCGCGGGAACA
>JAMOPK010000401.1 GCA_027064565.1 Caldifarciminota bacterium
TGTATCTCGCCGGTCTTCAGATACTGGTCGATGTAAAGTGCCACTTTCATGCCAGCCGCCTCAGCTTCGATAAGTGTTGCCGGGCCAAGCACGCAGTCGCCGCCTGCGAAAATTCCCGGCTCATCCGTCATCAGCGTCACTGGATCAACTTTGATGGTGCCCCATCTCGTGAGCGAGATGTTCAGGCCTTCCTCTAACTCAATCCACGAAGTATCGACTTTCTGACCGATCGCGGGGATGATCATGTCGGTCTCGATGACGAACTCACTGCCCGGGATGGGTTCAGGACGTCTTCTGCCGGAAGCATCTGGTTCTCCGAGCTTCATTCTGACACATTTAACGCCGACGACCTTGCCGTTTTCAACGAGTATCTCGACGGGGTTGGCAAGGAACATGAACTTTATGCCCTCCTTGAGTGCCGCTTTGTATTCCTCTTTGTCGGCAGGCATTTCGGCTTCGGTGCGTCGATAGACAACAGTGACCTCTTCGACGCCCAACCTTTTCGCTGTTCGGCAGCAGTCCATCGCCACGTTTCCGCCGCCCACAACCACCGCTCTTTTGCCAAGATAGAGTTCCTCGCCGTTGTTGTAGCGCCTGAGGAACTCAAGGCCTGTGTAGTAGCCCAATGGAGGTGGATCTTCGCCGGGAATGTGCAGTTTCCTTGCCTTTTGTGCGCCGATCGCCACGAAAATCGCATCGTATTTCTTCTTCAATTCGGTTAGGGTGAAGTCGCGGCCCAATTTTTTGTTGAAGAAGAACCTTGCGCCGAGCCTCTCGACAACTTCAACCTCGCGTTTGACAATGTATCTCGGTAGCCTGAATGCCGGGATACCCCAGACCATCATCCCGCCGGGCCTATCGGTAGCCTCGTAGATATCGACCTCATGTCCACGTTGAAGCAGGTAGTAGGCTGCTGCGAGTCCGGCCGGGCCAGCCCCGACTATGGCAACTTTTTTGCCGGATGGAGGCTGTTTGGGTATTTTTTTGTAAACGTCCTCGTGTTCGTGTTCGTAAGTCAGCTCAGCAACAAACCGTTTGAGGTGTTTGATAGACACCGGGTTGTCGATACGGCTCCTGCGGCAGGCGAATTCGCAGTATCTCACACAGATGCGGCCACAGATGGCGGCAAGCGGATTCCGTTCCTGAATGGTGGCCAGCGAGAGAGTGTAATAACCCTGCTTGATGTATTCGATGTATTTCGGGATATCGATGTGAACCGGACAGGCCTCGATGCAGGGTGCTGTAACCTTCCAGTGATAGGCAACTTTGCGCAACGGTTCCTGTGACTCGATGGAACTGCGGATGTATTCCGGGAAATGGACCATGACTTTCTGCATCGGGATCATGGAGGTATGTCCCACCTCGCACATGGAACAGTTGTAAGTGAGTTCGATGAGTCGCTGGAGTTTTTCCATATCGATCTGCTGTCCGCCGCCCTCGCCGATCCGCTTGAGGATGTCGAGCGCCACCTTTGTGCCCATCCTGCCGGGAACACATTTGCCGCATGAGACTTCTTTCTGAATAATCTCGATATACTGTCGCAACATATCCACGATGTTGACTCGATCATCGAGGACATAAAATCCGTTCCATCCCATCAGAGCCAGCAATCGATTGCCCGGCTCATAAAACTCAAGGTTTCTAAATCTTGGATGAGGCTCGACATCCGCCAGATTCTTGTTTCGATTGTCTATCACCTCATCGCCCCATGCACCGTAGATGACTTTGCTCACCTAACATCACCTCCTTTACCCCCACTTCGGCAAGAGGTGTGCCGGAAAATCGCCCCGATGGATGTGGCTGATTCGCAGTGTATTGCATGTTGTAAAGGTCGCCGGGATTCGGAAAAGAATCTCGATGGGAAGGTGTCCTTCGGAAAATTTTCCGAAAACCGATCGTGGGAAGCAGCCTCAGGCTCGATTTTGGGCTGACCGGGATGACAAGGAAACGGAATGAACATAGTGACTTAGAAAGGCATTGCACAATTTGCAGGCTAAGTTTCTTTTTTGAGTTCAGATGAGTTCATCTGTAAGCTTGCACAGCGTCTCGTTTAAGTATTAAAATTCTGACGATGTCTGCGCATTACCTGAATCAATCCCGAATAAAAACTACGACCGGACTTTCTCAGGGGTGCATCGAACTCAATTTCCTGATTCTTTCCCTTGTCGGCATGGGCATTATATCATTTGTAATTGTCAATGCATTTTCGCCGATTATAACTTTTCTCAAACTTTTGCCGCTCTTTTTGGCCCTGCTGTTCTATATTCTCAAAAATCAACTTTGCGAAAATTTAATGGGCAACCCTGTAAAATTTAAAATATTCTA
This sequence comes from Caldifarciminota bacterium, assembly GCA_027064565.1. GTDB lineage: Bacteria > Hydrothermota > Hydrothermia > B15-G9 > B15-G9 > WGAI01. The sequence continues at coordinate 2,326 of JAMOPK010000401.1, forward strand.
TGTCTCAGTTCTTCTGTTCAGTCAGCTTCTCTCATCGGCATTGGGGACAACCGAATGGGCTTTCTTTCCTATGTTGCCTATACTTATTATCCCTTTTTCACGTCGTTTAAAGGAATCATCTTTGATATTGTTGCTTCTCAGTTCATTCCTACTTTACTTTTTTTGGGAAACCATATTTCACAGGGCTGCACTCTATAATCTTTTATCCGAAGGGAAGATAACCGGAAATTATCCGCTATTTTCGATAGTTTATGGGACGTATTTAAGTCTAATCCTCTTAGCCACAAAATATTTTTCAGCGATTTTAAAACCAGCAAACGAACCTGACAGCGCTCTCCTGAAAGAAATCTATGCCCCTGTCATGGTGCTGACCAATCGTATAGATGTCGGCGTAATCATTGTGGAAGCACAAGCTCCTTTTAGGATTGTGGCTTACAACAATTGGTTACTAAAGCTTCTTCGTGATGATAAATTCCATGCAGATTTTCAATCAGCCATTCATCAGAGGGTGACTGAGATATTCCCGGAGATTTCCAACGTGCTTATCCAGTCACGTGAGACGAGCGAAGTCGTTGACTATATAATGCAAAAAGGCGGGAAAAGGCTACGCATATCGGTGGTTTACACGAGCGACGATATTTCCCTTTTGCCTCCTCATTTCGTAGTTCTCGTCGATTCTATGAAATCGGATTATCAGGTATCGTGGATGAAAAACGTGATGAAACTCATCCTGCTGTCATTCCTTCAGGAGCGGGGCGAGATTTACATGGATATCGAGCCTTTTTTGAGGGAGCTGGCCAATAAGTTTCTTACTCTGTTCGATTTTATCCAATCGTTTTCAGTTTACAACTCGGTGAATTTCATGCCCATAGTGCAACTCGGTGATACAAGCAGGAACGGTTCAAAGTGGAAAGACAAGTTAAGAGACTGTGTAAGGAGCTGTCATATCACCGTTGATCCCCAAAATAACGTCGTTTTCATTCCCATGGCACTCGCCAATAGGTGTTTCCTCGATGAGTTAAGTTACATAGTGGTAATGGAAGTTCAAGAGGACAAAATCGACGAGGAAAAATTGCGCTATCTCGCCGTTATGTTTCAGGAAACGTTTGTGCCAACAATCTATTTTGTGAAGGAAATAAGCGACATATTGCGCGAGGAATCTTTGAGGAGAAACAGCGTCCTACGCCCGCTTTTCCACAGAATGAGAAACCTTATTGTATCTCTCCAATCTAATATTAAAGCTATAGACACAAATGATATCGAGGCATACACTGAAAATCTTGCAAGGATCCGATACATCACCAGCGTATTTTCCGTTTTTCTTGATACCGTGTCGCTCAGCATTTTCAAAGAGAGGATTGCTGATATCTGCATCAACCCTCAACGTCACACAAAAGTGAACATTCGCAGGTTTCTGGACGAAATTATGGAACCTTTTGAAAGCTATCTCAAAGTTTTGAATGCTGGAGTCAGAAAAAATATAGATTTTGAAACGGAAGAGGTTAAATTGCCACAACATATTTTCAAACTTATAATTTCCAACGTTATGATGCTGGAGGTGGAAAATATCCATCGGTTTAAAATCTCTTATTCAGAGGATTTCTGGGGTGTTGACGATATGGGGAATGATTTCCAAAAATTAGAGCTTACGATAGATGGCAGTGTGAAGGAAGATGAGATTATTCTGAGGTTTTCAGTCCCCGATAGAGTGTTTATAAACATGATTGCCATGCCCGATGATGAAAATTTGAAAATAATCAAGGATGTCACACTTACCCATGCAAGGCAATTTTTGATCCAGTGTTTCGGCGGCAGGATGTATTCCAACTTTGAGTCGGATAAAGGGACATTTGTTATTGCAACGTTTATCCCTCTTACACGTCAGCAGCAGGAGGGATAAGGAGGTCCAAAAATGAGATCCATGAGAGGAACGGTTCTGCTATATGAAACTAAGCCGCACAACAGAGAAGAAATTATAGAACTCCTTCAAAAAGAAGGGGTTGAGGTGAGAACAACTGACAGCATTAAGGAAATGATGCAATTGATACCGGAAATAAAGCCCCTGGGGATTCTCATCTCGGTTTACAACGAAACGGAATATCAGGAAGCTCTTGAACTATGCAGCAAGTTTGAGACATGGCGAAACATGCCAATCGTGATAATGAACAGGTTTTCAAGAGATTTCCAGCATACCGTTGATGCAATAAGTTCTGGCGCCTACGAACATCTCCTTTCCCATACATCGAACGCTGAAGGTGTGGCCAAGTTTTTAAATGCTGTGGAATTTCTCAGGGGATCTCCAAGGGTGCAGGAACCAGCTGGTGCGTCAGTGGAGCAACCCGTGGGATTTCATGAGGAAACTCAGGAACCTCAGGCTCAGCCTCAAGTCGTTCAGGAGGATAAGAGGGAGGCTCCCTGGATAACTGATGCACCTCCCACAGGTCGACTTGAATCTGTGCCGGTAGCCGAACTCGTTGAAATGTTTAGAAATCAAATCTTTGATGGCAAACTTCTTATTCAATCACCCGCAGGGGTGGCTGAACTTGAGTTCAAAAACGGTGAGCTTGCAACAGCCAGAACAACAGAGGCCACAGAACTCGACGCTTTTTACGAAATAAGCAAATGGAAAACCGGGAATTTCTGGGTGATTTATGATGGAAAATCTATGAGCAAGGAACAGTTTCAGGATTTGAGACAAAAGGGGGTTCCTATTCCCCTTGCTTCCGATACGGGCTTTTTATCTGCCCCTCACGCTGGCATTTTAGAAGAGGCCTCTCCCGAAGATTTTAGCAGAATTCTTGAGGAATCCGAACGACGGGCAGAAACCGAGTTAGAGCAGGCAAAACCGCAGAAGCCCGAAGGTCCGCTTTTCGAGGAGCCACAGCCTGAGGAGCTTGAGTCCATCCTCGCCGAGGCCGAACAGCAGGCGGAGGTCGAGCTGGAACAAGCGAGGCCGCAGAAGCCCGAAGGTCCGCTTTTCGAGGAGCCACAGCCTGAGGAG
>JAMOPK010000402.1 GCA_027064565.1 Caldifarciminota bacterium
CAATATCCTACCGCCCCGGGATTTTACCGTAATCATGATCTGACAGTTGACTGGCAGGACGAAGGGCCTCAGCGTGAGCGTGTGTGCGCAGATCGGTGTGACAATCAGGGCATCCATCGAGGGGTGGATTATCGGCCCGCCGGCTGCAAGGTTGTAGGCTGTTGACCCTGTCGGTGTTGCGACCATGATCCCATCGGCCCGGAGCCTCGCCAGAGACATATTGTGCGCCATGATCTCGATCTCAAGGATACGTGCCGCACCGGTTGCGATTATGGCGACCTCATTGAGTGCCAGAAATCGGCGCCCGTTTATCCGCTGAGCCACAACCCTCATCCTCTTTTCCACAATGTAATCGCCTTTTTTTATGCGTTCCAGGATCTGCGGGATGTCATCGGGCTGAAAGATGGTCAGAAATCCCACCCGCCCGATGTTGAATCCGACGAGCGGCTTGCCCTGCGAATAGCGGGCGGCCCTGAGGAACGTTCCGTCGCCACCAACAACGAGGATGATGTCGCTTTTTTCGCCTATTTCGGATAACTCGACCAGTTCAAACTTGTCAGGGCAAATTAAAAATCTGGCGAGGTCGGCCTCGAAAACCGCCTCGCCAGTCGAAAGTTCTTTTTCGAGCAATCTCAGTATCGGCTCGACTTCAGGCTTGAGTGGGTTGGCAACAACGCCAAATACCACAATTTACCTTCTCTTTTTCTTTCTTTTCTTGGATTTACGGGCCTTCTTCCTGCCCGTGGTTTTGGTAGCCTGCTGTTTCTGGGATATTGCTTCCTGCTGTTCCGGCTGAGCAGGGGCCTGCTGTTTCTGTGCGGTTGATACGGTGGTTTGAGAGAAGGACGGCTTCGGAGTCGCCGAAACACGCGATTTTCTGATCCTTCGCCTCTCCTGATATGCTTTCCATTCAACCACAAGGGCCGCCACCACGTAAATCGAGGAGTATGTTCCCACTATGACGCCGATGGTCAACGCGAAGGCAAAATCAAAGATCACCGGACCGCCAAAGATCAAGACAGAGAGCAAGACTAACAATGTAGTAACCGATGTAATGATGGTCCTCGAAAGGGTCTCGTTGATTCCCCTGTTGACCAGCTCGATGAAGTGGTCAAGCCGCACGCTTTTGCCGATCATCTTGAGTTTCTCTCTGACGCGGTCAGACACCACGATGGAGTCGTTGATTGAGTAACCCACGATGGTCAGGAGGGCCGCCACGATTTCAATTGTGATTTCTTTGCCGAACAGCGAGAATATCGTCAGTGTGATGAAAACGTCGTGGAACAATGCGAGCACTGAGCCAAGGCCGAAGGCGAAATCAAACCTGATGGTGATGTAAATCAGCATCAGGAGCAGGCCGATGATAACCGCATTAGTAGCCTTCTTCCTGAGTTCATTTCCGACCTTCGGGCCGACTTTCTCATCCCTGTCCAGCCTGACCTTAAGTCCGAGGTGTTTTTCAATTGCCTTTGTGACAACTGAAGCATCAATATCCTCTTTATATTTGATGATGAAGTCCTGCGGCGAACCGAAGTCTTGAATTTCAGCAGATGTTATGCCTGCGTCAGCGACTGCCTGCCTGATCTTAGCGATATCAACGGGTTGCTCAACGTGGATCTGGATGAGGGTTCCACCTGTGAAATCTATGCCATATTTCGGGCCTTTGACGATCATGAAGATGATCCCGATGAGGATCAGGGCGCCCGAAAGGATGAAGGCATACTTCCTCTTGCCGATAATGTCGTAATTGGGATTGTCAAAAATTCTAATCATTTTCGTCCCCCTCGGTTAAATCTTTATGCCGGTGCCTTTGACTTTCACAAAGTAGTCGAAGATGATCTTGGTTATGAACACGGCAGTGATGAAGTTGATGATGATTCCGAGCGAGAGTGTGGTTCCGAATCCTTTGATCGGACCGGTTCCCAGTTTGAACAGCACAATAGCTGCGATGAGCGTCGTGACATTGGCATCGAAAATGGTAATGGTGGCTCTGTGATAAGCAGCATCTATTGCCGTTGATGGGGCTTTTCCGGCTCTCAACTCTTCCCTGATCCTCTCAAAAATCAGCACGTTTGAGTCAACTGCGATACCGGCGGTCAGGATTAATCCTGCGAGGCCCGGCAGAGTGAGCGTGGCATGGAGTCCGGCAAGCGCCGCGACGATGAAAAGCATTTCGAGCAGTAGGGCTATGTCGGCAACAATACCCGCCAGATTGTAATAGATGGCCATGAAGATTATCACGGCAAGAAGTCCGATCAAAAGTGCACGAATTCCCTTTCTAATCGAATCGCGTCCGAGGCTGGGGCCGACTGTCCTTTCCTCGACGATCTTGACAGGGGCCGGAAGCGCACCGGCACGGAGCACAATGGCCAGCTCCTTTGCTTCGTCGAGGCTTTCAAGGCCCGTTATCTGTGCCCTTCCGCTCGGTATCCTTTCACGGATAACAGGAGCGGATTGGACGACGTTATCAAGGACTATGGCAAGCCGCTTGCCAACATTGGCAGCGGTCACAATGGCAAATTTACGGGCGCCCTGACGGTTGAGCTCAATAAGGACGATGGGCCTGCCGGCGAGCTGAGGGTTGGAGCCACTGCCGATGGTGTGACGGGCATCTTTTATGGCGGCGCCAGTTAGTTCAGGCTCCTTTTTCACGAGGTAGAGCGGACGGTATTTCTTGCCGTTTATCTCAATAGATTTGCCCCAGAGGAACTCGTAACCCGGAGGTATAACTTTCTTGACCTGAGGGAGGTTCAGGATGCTGTCAACCTTGGGCACATCATCCTCGGCAACAACCATGTCCTGTTGCAACAACTGAAGGTAACCGCTGAACGGCTTTATCTCGGTCATAGTGGTATCCAACAAGGTATCGCCTGTTACGCGGGAAGTGTTCCTGAGAACCTCATCGATGTTCTTAAGGGTTTCTTCAATAAGTTTGTTGTCTGCCACCAGCTTGAATTCAAGGAGCGCTGTTCTTCCGATGAGAGAGACTGCACGTTCCCTGTCGAGCACGCCGGGTAACTGCACCAGAATTCGATTGTTCCTCAGCTTCTGGATGGTAGGTTCAAAAACGCCCCACTGGTCAACGCGGTTTCTGATGATTTCGATGGCCCTGTCAACCGCTTTATCAACGCTCACACCTTCAGGAAGCTTGCTCTGGTCGATTTCCAGCAGGAGATACATCCCTCCCTGAAGATCGAGTCCGAGGTTGATGGCCTTTTTCTTGAGCTCAAGGAGCTCGGATTTCGGCATCTTTGCCCTTTCTTCTGGACTCATGGTGTAATATCGGATGGTCGGTATAAGTGTCCAGATAGCAATAATTAACAGGACTACCACAGCGGATATGCGCCATTTTAAGCCCTTCACGCGAATGCCTCCTTTTTTCTACAATCCGTGGAACCGCCAATTATATTTCAGCCATAGGAAAAACGCAATAAACCATAAGAATTTAGGCGTGATAACATGATGCTAAGATAAAACGTTGTTACTTTAGTCCCTGATGCGCAAACACCTTGTAAAACAGGTGTATTGACTGCCCTAAACCTCTCTTTAAAATAAAGGCACAAATAGGAGGCAAAAGGATGAATAGAGCATCCTCAATGCTCACCCTTCTCGGGTTCTCTATCCTGCTTCTCGCCGCCTGCGATAAGATAGAGAACCCATCCCCCGGATATATCACTGGTGTAGTCAAAGCCGCAATAGTGGATACATCAGGTGATACAACAGTGACCGCCCTTGCCGGGGCGTCCGTTGGGACACTGCCCCACCATGCAAGGGCCACAACCGACAGTTCCGGCCGATACACGCTCGAAGTCTTCCCCCGCACCTATCAGGTCTATGCCAAGCACGACCCGGATGTTCGGGAGACCATGACAATGGTCGATTCCGTGCTCCTGACCGAGGTTTACGTGGATACAGTTGCCGACAGCACCGACACACTCATCATAACCACAACCGTTCAGCATGTCCTCGATAGCCTTCTCGAGATCGAAACGGTGACCTACGATTCAACCATCTCGGACGAATATGAGGTTAATGAGGGCCAGACGGTTACCATCCCGGACCTTGTTCTACCTGCTGCTAAGAGCTACCAGGATTCCATGTTTATCACTATCGATACGGTAAGAGTTGACACAACACGGCCATAAGGAGGATAACCATGCGTAAGTTGTTGGTCATAGTGATAGGGATGTTGCTGGCCATCCCCGTTTTCGCGGGTGAAACCGGAAAGATAAAGGGTTTTGTTTACGACGCGGAGACGGGCGAACCCCTGCCCGGCGCCAATGTTGTGATTGAAGGAACCAATCTGGGCGCCGCCACCGACATGGATGGGTTCTTTTTCATCATCAACGTCCCACCCGGCACCTACACGGTCAGGGCCTCGATGCTGAGTTACGCCGACATGGTGATCAAAAACGTCAAAGTCTATGCCGACCAGACCACCGAGCTCGTTTTCCGGCTCAAACCTCAGGCCCTTCAGTCGAAGGCCATCGTGGTTACCGCAAAAGAGCCGATCGTCAAGAAAGACATTACTTCCAGCGTGATCACGACGAGCAAAGACGAGCTCAAAACCCTGCCTGTGGAAAGTGTCGGAGACATCCTGACCCAGAAGGCCGGCATCACGGTTGATGCCGGAGGCGCCATCCACGTTCGTGGTGGCCGTTCAGGAGAGGTGCTTTACATAGTCGATGGAATTCCAATTGTTGACCCTTATGGACTTGGCACGAGCATCCGTGTGCCTACCAACCTGATTCAGCAGATGTCACTCGTCGCCGGAACGTTCAACGCCGAATACGGAAATGCGATGTCCGGCGTCGTCAACATCGTGACCGAGGAGGGAGGCAGTCGGTTCAGCGGAAACATCACAACCGCATTTGGCGATTACCTCAGCACTCATGATGAAATCTTTGTTGTCCCTCAATCCCCAATCCTTCAGAAGATTGAAGCCATTGACACCACCGACTCCACCATCGACCCCGAAAGGCTGGCAAAATTCAGGGAACTGGCTGCCAAACATTTCGAGAATCCAACACACCCGTTCAAAACGTTCAATCCGTTCTCCCTCAATGATTTCAGGTGGAACATTTCTGGGCCCATTGTCAAGAACAAACTCAGCTTCTTCTTCGGTGGAAGGAGCTACCAGAGGGAAGGCGCCATCTACGGAAGGAACCTCTACCTTCCAACCGATGCCAGAACCGATACGGTGTTGGGCCTCTATCTCGGACATGGTGACGGCAAATGGGTCAACATGAATCCCTACTGGGAGAATTCGCTCAGCCTTAAGCTCACCTACAAGCCGACCAATTCTCTCAAGA
>JAMOPK010000403.1 GCA_027064565.1 Caldifarciminota bacterium
ATGACCCTTTCCACGCCGAGAGCGAACCCCACGGCAGGCGTGGGCGGGCCACCGAGTTCCTCGACAAGGCCATCGTAACGCCCGCCAGCCAGAACGGTGTCCTGAGCGCCAAGCCCTTCGACCTTGAACTCAAAAACCGTGTGGGTGTAGTAGTCGAGGCCCCGAACGAGCCGGTTGTTGATGGTGTAGCTTATCCCCCACGATTCAAGGTATTTGAGCACCGTCTCGAAATGGGTTCTGGACTCCCCGGAGAGGTAGTCCAGGATGTTGGGGGCATCTTTGAGTTTCGGCGCATCGATTTTGCAGTCGAGAACGCGCAACGGGTTGCGATACATGCGCCTCTGACAGTCCTCGCATAGCTGTTCCCTGCGCTCCTCAAGGTATTTCAGCAGGACTTCCCGATACCGTTTCCGGTCTTCAGGCGTTCCGATGGAATTGATTTCCAGCTTCAGGTCCCTGAATCCGAACTCCTTGAGAAGCGTGGCGCCCAATTCGATGGTCTCGGCATCAGCCAGCGGGTCGCCGGAACCGATGAATTCCACGCCGATCTGCCAGAATTCCCTGAGCCTGCCCTTCTGCGGCTTTTCCGCGCGAAAAACGTTCTCGTAGTAAGCCAGTTTGACGGGCGGGATTAGATGGTTCTCCAGATAGGCGCGGACGACGCCGGCTGTGCCTTCGGGCCTCAGGGTCAGGCTTCGGCCGCCTCGATCCTGAAAGGTATACATCTCTTTCTCGACGATGTCGGTGTTCTCGCCCACCGACCTGACAAACAGCTCCGTTGCCTCGAACGTCGGAGTGGTGATAAACCCGTAGCCGTAGCGCATGAGCACCTGTCTGGCCTTCTGCCAGAGCTGGTTCCTGACTTCCGATTCTGGCGGCAGAATGTCACGTGTTCCTTTGATTCTTGTGAATTTCAATGCCATGCCAATCACTCCGTTGAATCTGGATTATAAGGCCGAACAAAAAAGGGCGGCATAACGCCGCCCCTGAAGTTTCGGTTGGTCGGAACGATTATTCCTCGATAATCTCCACGTTGGCACGAGGCACGATCACGCGCTCGCCGTTCTCAAGCTCGACTTCCAGCACCCTGACCTTTGCCTCGGTCTCAATCTCGCGCAGCTCAGGCGGCAGAGAGACGACTTTGCCGATCTGGCCGAAGTAAGGCTCGCGGATGATCCTGATGAGGCTGCCGGGGACGAGTCCCTCGCTGAGCGATTCCTCTTCTTCTTTGATCTCCAGCGATTCGTCGGGGACGATGACCTCAGGCCTGATGACGCCAGCGCGGATCTGTGTGGCACCGTTCACCGATGCCTTTTTGCCTTCCAGGTCCTTGAGAAGCTCAAAAGTCCTGTGCGCCATCCTGAGTTTGCCGAACCCTTCTGTGATGATGAGCGTGATGCCCTTGCCCTCGTTTCCGGTGATTGCGACACCGATGTCATAGCCGAGGAAATCCTTGAGGTTGGCATCGTCGATGCCGCCCACGACGATGGCCGTTGCGCCGACCGAAACGGCCTTTTTGATGGCCTCGGATGTGACAAATGAGCCGCCGACGAGCACTTTGTTTTTGTGCTCCTCGGTGATCATATCGGCCTCAAGCACATCGTCCGGCGAATCCACAAGCACGTGGATGTAGCCGATCCGCTCCTCGCCGATCCCGAAAATCCCCTGAATGAAGCTCGCTTTGGTCTCAACCACCACGCCTTCGTTTTCGATGACTTCGACCACCTCGCCGTCGATGTAAGCTTTGACTTCGACCGGGAGCGGCGGTTCCCTGAGGATCACCTGACCGGTGACCTTGGAGATGCTTTCGATGGTGCCATCCGTTGGCGCCTCGACGGTGGTCTTAAAAAGTCCCAAAAATCCCTTTGACTGGGCAATGGGTTCGCCCTTTTTGACAGAGTCACCGACTTTTTTAAGCATGTGTATGGGCACATCTTCCGGCGGAACGGAGAGCAGGCCGGCGACGTTAACAGGCACGACATTGCCCGGCAGCTCGGTTCTCGCAACCACGTCCTCAGCTTTGACCTTGTCGCCGACTTTTTTCAAGACCTGGCCGGGCAACGGCAGCCTTCTCTCCTTCCTGACTATGGTGGCCCTGGCAACCTTCAAGCCGGGAGTATATGCGTGAGCCATAATCACTTACCTCCTATTGTGATATTCTGATTGCCCGGCGTTTGAATGGTGCTTACAGTTTCTGCCGGGGGCAAAAGAGGTTTTAAATCAGGGGCAACATTCCCGTATTGGTTTGCTTCCTTCAGGATTTCAAGCGCCCTCGCCGTGTCGCCCTGCTTGAGATAGAGTCTGGCAAGTTGATTGTGGACTTCCTTCTCCTGCGGCAGCCTGTCAACGATCATCTGGAGGTATTGCGTCGCCTGAGTCGTGTCGCCCATCGTCAGGTAGATGTTCGCTATCTGATAGTAGAGCTGGAGCTTCTGGTTGTCCGGCAGGGTGGTGGATTGGAGAGCGGGCTTCATCAATGCGAGTGCCGAGTCGTATTCGCCGATCTCGGCGTAAAGCTGAGCCATGGTGAGGTTGATGTAAGTGATGTTTCCTTCAAGCTTTTTGCGGGTTTCCTCGGAAAGCGTGCTGATGAATTTCTGGCCGAACCAGAACTCGTCAAGGGCAAGCCTGACAAAGCTGTCTTTGAGTGCCGGGTTTATGGATGCGACATTTATTGCCCTCTGCTGATACTCGGATGCGAGGCGAAGCGCCACCGACGCATAGTTGCGGATGAGTTTCTCGTGAGTGCCATCCTTGTAGACACGAGGGTTGAAAACGCCGCGATAACGGAACACATCGGGCCATGGCGGCTTGGTGTTGCCGTATTTCTCGACGAATTCCTGAGGCCTCATGTCGCCGTGCAGGAGATGACGCGTTTTCTCCACGTTGAGGCCTTCGTAGCCGGGCGAATCAGAGACTTTATGCGTCCGAAGCCCCATCGCCATGCCTTCCATCTCAAGATACTGCTCCCAGCCGCTCATGTGGTCCCTCGAAACCGTGATTGCGAAGTAAATCGGCGTTGAGAACTTGCCGCCTTTTGCGATAACGGAGTCGAGAAATTCCTTCTGCGATGCGAGGTAGATGCGCGGGAACTTCAGGCCGTTGGGAAGCTCGAGCACATCGTCCGTCTTGTAGCCGAGCGAAGTGGCGATCATGTCCCTGATCATGAAATCGGCGAGCATTAGGTATCCGGTGCTCGTCTGTGCCGGGTAGAGAACTGGCGGCAGCTTGTCGATCTGCTCAGGCGTGAAGCTTATGGGCGCTCCCTTGAGTTTCAGCTGCTTCACATACCAGTTGGTGTTCAAAAGCGACAGGTTGGCGATGATGACATCCTTGCGCACTCCTAACACTTCCTGATCGAACCAGAGCGGGAACGTGTCATTGTCGCCATTGGTATACATCACGGCGCCTTTGGCAGGCGAGATGAGCATGTTGTAGGCGTAATCTTCGGCGATGTAGTTCTGCGACCTATCGACGATGGGGTAGAAATGGGAGACCTGGGCACCGAACATCACAAAGCCCAGGAGGACGCCCAGATAAGTGGTCGCTTTTGACTTGATGGCTTCATAAATCCAGATTCCGATCTCATACAGCGCCAGCCCGGCGAAAAGGGCGTTGAAGGTGAAAGCCGGAGCGTAGAAGTAATCTCTGTCCCTCACTTCGGTCATGCCTCGCGCAAGGTTGGCGGGGTTGACAGGGTGGGTGGGCGAATCTTTGAGGTTCAGGTAGATGAAAAGCCCGACGCTTCCGATGATCAGTGCTCCGCCGACGAGTATCCATGTTTTCCAGTCTTCGATCGCGGATATGACGAAGCCCACGATCCCGAGCGCCAGCATGGGGACCCAGAGCGAGGCATATTGCCAGCTGAAGTAGAGGAGGTAAACCTTGATCTGGTCGATGAGAGCTATCTTCCTCGGGAATATCTTTGCCGGCTCATACTGCTTACGCAGCAGCACGTCCATAAATGCCTTCCAGTTGGACGGCCATGCCTCGTTGATGGACGGGTTGTGGATGGCCCGGACGATCATGAAGAACTCGACCGAGAACGCTATCACAATCAGGATCAGCGCAAACCCTTTCCAGTTTTTGTAGAGGTCAGCTCCGACATAGACACCGAGCAGCATGCTCAGCGTGCCTATGACGACTCCGAGAGCAGCACCTCTTTTGATGACCGAAAGCCCATAAAGGAAGGCCAGGATCCCAAAGATAACAAGGATTGAAGCTATAAGTTTTTTAGTGCTGCCGAAAGGATCCTTGACCTGCATGAAGTAATAACCGACCAGGACAGCGGCGGAGAGCAAACCGAGAACTATTGAGCCTCCAAGTCCCTCACCTGCAAGCGGTTTATATGTCAGCTGCGACAGGGCCACTAACAAAAACGTGGCGGCAGTTACTGCAAGGAATTCCCAATCCAGAATGAGTTTTGGATGCATGATTAGCACGAAGACGAACACCACCGGTAGAATTATCAGCGCCATGAGATGGATGCCTGAAGACAGAAACGCCACGTAAAGGGCGAACAGGATATACCTGATGGATTTCGGATCCTTGATGTTTTCCCACCAGTTGAGTATCACCCACACCACCAGCGCTATTGTGAAGACGGAAGGCGTGTAGGTTTCCGCCTCGATGGAGTTCATCCACACGGTCCGGGCGAATGCCCCAAGCAATGCCCCCACAATGCCGGCAAGATGGGGGAGTATAGCGGGAATTTCCTTCTGGTATTTTTTAGCGATGTTCCATTTCTCGATCACCTTCACGGTGATGAGATAGACAAATCCGGCAGTGAATGCGCCGCTTGTAATGGATATCAGGGTGATCCTGAGGACAGGCTCCACCGGTTCGCCTCCGGAAAGGAGCTTAAACAGGGACGCCATCGGCAACGGCAAAAGAGTCATAAACTTGCCGAGGATCACGTAGAGAGGTGTCCCCGGCGGATGCGGAATCCCCAAGATGTAGCTTGTTGCGAGGAATTCACCCACGTCCCAGAACACCACTGTCGGTGCAGTAGTCTTGAAATACATCAGCCATGTGAAGAGGGTCACGAGTGAGAAAAAAATCACTCTCAATCTCTTTTCGCTCATCTAACCGTCCTCCTTTTCTGTTGCCAAATTATAAATCCCAACGTGAATACCTTTCAATCTGTTAGGGATTATCTGATGCCCGTTCAGGATGTCGTTTCCAATGTTGTTTTTGAAACTGGTGGAAAGGTTTAATTGAAATTCGGGACAACGGATTTCACAGCTTTTGACCGACGATTTGACGGCCGGGATGGCTGTTCCCCGCTTCAGTGGGGTGTGTGTCATAGTTGATCGGGCGTCATAAAGGTGGGTCGAGTGTCCTTGTAGGTCGGGCGTCGTGGTGGGTCGGGCGTTTTAGTGGGTCGGGCGTCCCGCCCGACATATGGCGAATTTTTGACGCGTGCCACGGAACCCATTAAAATCCATCGCCACTATGGGACTCAAGAACGATCGCTGGATCAAAGAAATGGCGGAGAAGCATGGTATGATTGAGCCTTTTGTGCCGGAACTCGTGAGAAGGGTTGATGATACCCGTGTGATTTCCTACGGACTGTCATCCTACGGCTACGACATTCGAGTGGCGGATGAGTTCAAGATATTCACGAACGTCTTTTCCACGATTGTTGACCCCAAGGACTTCGATCCCAGGTCATTCGTGGATTTCAGAGGCAAAGAGTGCATCATTCCACCCAATTCCTTCTGTCTCGCCAGATCCGTTGAGTATTTCAGAATACCGAGAACGACGATGGGCATCTGCATCGGCAAATCCACTTACGCGCGTTGCGGCATAATAGTCAATATCACGCCTCTTGAGCCGGAATGGGAAGGACACCTCACGATAGAGATTTCCAATACCACGCCGCTGCCGGCCAAAATTTACGCTTTCGAGGGAATAGCACAGCTTATATTTCTTGAGGCCGATGAAATGTGCACCACGTCCTACAGGGACAGGGGCGGCAAATATCAGGCCCAGAGGGGTGTAACGCCACCGAAGGTGTGAAACGGCGTTGCAACTTGAGGACATTGAGGCTTATGGACTGCGTGTAATAAGCCATGGACAGCAATTTGTTATCTTGACACGCCTTGTGTCGTGAACTTATCATAGCGGCTGGAAATATCTAAAAAAGGAGAAAAGATATGCAGGGAGTCGGTCAAAAACTTGAGCAAATACTCCGTGAATTGGAAGATATGGTTCCTGATGTTGAAGCCATTGTTGTTGTCAACGATGAAGGCCTTACACTGGCGTCCTCCGTTCCCCTTGGACTCGATGAAGATAAAATTGCGGCGATGGCCACGATCGCGCTTTCATTGAGCGAAAGGGCTGTCAAGGAACTCGATAAGGGCGATTGGGACCACGCAATTATTCGGGGGACGAAAGGGGTGCTTGTCGTTCATGCTCTCACAGGTTCATCGGGTGCTGTCGCGGTCCTCGCTTCCAAGGAGGCCAAGACCGGAATGATCATTTACCTTGTCAAACGGATCGCCAAAAAGATCGTGGATGTGCTTGAAGGCAAAGATGAGGGAGGAACTTTGAGCGTGGCAGCACCTGACATCAATCTGCCGCCTCTGTAAAGGTTACCCCGATGGTTTGGGGATTTGTGGTCTTTTTCATTCTTGGACTTGTGTTTGGAAGTTTTGCCAACGTTCTTATCTATCGAATCCCACGGAATGAGTCCATCGTATTTCCCGGTTCACATTGTCCTGTCTGCGGACATCCCCTTTCATGGAAGGATAATATTCCGCTTCTTTCTTATATCTTCTTGAAAGGGAAGTGCCGCTATTGTGGGGCAAAAATCTCTCCTCGATACCCGATAGTTGAGTTCTCCATGGGGCTGCTTTTTGTCTTGGGGTTCGCCATTTACGGACTCTCGGTGCAGCTTTTGTTCGTTCTTACCGCCTATTTCCTCCTTTTTGTCATATCGTGGATCGACTTTGAACACGGGGTCGTGCCCGACTCGCTCACTTTTGCTGGTGTGGCTATTGGACTTCTGGGGCATTTCCTGTTCGACAGGAACGGGCTTTTACTTTCGTTCTCCGGCCTTGCGCTTGCCCTTGTGCTCGGATTCCTGATAAGGATCTTGGGCAGGCTGGCTTTCAAACGCGAGGCCTTCGGGGAAGGCGATATTACCACTCTTTCCGCCGTAGGTGCCTTGCTCGGGCCTGATTACGTGTTAGTTGGGTTGTTTTTAGGCTCCATACTTGGACTCATTTTTGTGATACTCGTTCTCGTTCTGAGGAAGAAAGTCTCTGAGACGGTGAAGTTTTGTCCTTTCATTGCACTATCTGTTTTAATTTATTCCATTGTAGCTCCTTATCATAACCTGTTTTATGTATTTTAGTTCGTTGGAATTAGCTTGACTTTTACAAATTGTTAAGATATCATAACGAAGGAAATGTGGACGCAAGCTGAGAGAAGGGCTTTAAGATACATAGCCACAGGGGAATACGATAAGGCCATCTCTGAATACCAGAAACTGCTTTCTGAGGTGGGAGATGACCCAGATATCTACAATGCTATTGGCGACCTATACATCAAGAAAAACGACATAGAGAAAGCTGTTGATGCCTATGAGAAAGCGATAGAGCTTTACAGAAAGGATGGCCTTGTGGAGAATGCTATTGCAGTAGCACGTAAGGCACTGCGTTACAATGAATCCAACAAATACCTCTACCTGACACTCTCCGAACTTTACGCTCAAATAGGCAGGCACGACGAGGCGCTGGGATATCTTTCAGCGTTTCTGGATAGAGGTATTGAGAAGGAGGATGTTAAGAGATTGCAGGTGGCTTTTAAGGAACTTGCGGCTGCAATTTCCAAGGATATGGAGAGGAAAAACAGGTTTGAGAGACTTTTCAACAGGTTTCAGGAAATAGTTGAGGAACTCGGCGATATCAGCCTTGAAGAGGCCAAAAGGGAGCTTGAGGAATCCGGTGGCGTTGTAGGTGGATTGCATGACCTCCCGAAAGAGGAAGAATACGAACCGTCCAAATATGAACAGCCGACACATGAGGCCCCGCCTCCAGAGACCCCTGAGTCAGAGCTCTCGGAAGAAGAAATAGAAAAGCTTGCAGAATGGCCCACCGAGGAGATGGAGCATAAGGTATGGGAGGAACAACCGGCACCGCACGAGGAAACAACCGTTCCGACAGAACCATGGGAATACGGGACCGGGACAGCTCCGGAAGCTCAAGCCAGTGAGGTCATTGAACAACCCTTTGAAACAAAGGGCTCAATACCGCTTACGCCACAGGAACCACAGCCTTCTGAAGAAGTTGAGGAAATTCCTGAATCAGTCCCTTCCGTGGAACCTACACCGCCTCCACCTTCCACTGAACTTGAGGATGTGAGCGCTATTCTCAACGAAATCCTTGAGGAGGAGCCTTCGGCACCTGCAATTGAGAAAGAAACCCCACTCGGAGAAAAGCCGATACCTGTGCAGGAGCCGGTTCTTGAGGAGTATCAGGAAAAAAGAGGAAGTATAGGATTAGGTGGCGAATCCGTTGCGGAGCTCCCGGTTGAAGAGCTGTCTGTTCCATCGCAGGAAGTGCCTTTAGAGGAAAAAACGCCGGAGAAAGAGATTTCGCAGGAAGAAGTTAGCCCTGTGGAGTTATTCCTTAAAAGCACACCCCCGCCGGAAGAAAAGAACCCCCCAATTGTCGAGGAGGTGACAGCAGCGGCTGTCCCTTCTGTGGTTGGTGATATCAGGGCGGACATTATAAGCATATTAAAAAGCATTAGCGCTTTCCTCGCTTCGTCTACGAAATTGTATTATCCGGACCTCGATCCACTTGAGTTCGGCAGGATATTGATGAACATGAAGTTATACGATGAGGCGTTTCGACAATTCCAGCGTTACATAAGATACCTCAGGCCGGGAGATTCCACATCGAACCTCTTTGATGCGATTAAACTTAGCGGCCTTTCACTTTTCCATGGCAAAAAATACAGGCTTGCAATCAAACAATTTGAGAAGGCGTTGAAACTCAACGGCAGGGACCCTGAAATCTACTACTTGATAGGCCTCTCCTACGAGAGGCTTGGAAATACACGCAAGGCTCTGGACTATTACGAAGAGGCTTACCTCATTGATGTCGATTTCAGGGATGTATCGAAACGAATAAAAGCATTATCTTCACTGGAAAGGAGATAGAGATGCCATCCCTTGCTGAAGTTTTGCTCGAGAAAGGTATATTTACCAGAGATGAACTGTACGCGGTGTTGAAAAAATATCGGGGTAAAGGTAAATCTTTTGAGGAAATTATTGTGGAAACAGGGCTTATGGACGAAGAAAAGCTGATAGAATTGATAAGCTCAATAAGCCCATATAGGCCGATCGACTTGCGCCACGTGGATATCGATAGGGCACTGCTTCAATTGATCCCGGTTAATGTTGCAGAAAAATACCTCCTTATTCCAATAGCCCGTTCGGGGAATTACATCTCTGTGGCGATGGCCAATCCGCTCGACGCAGAGGGCATATCCTGGGTGACAAAGCTGACAAAACTTAAGCCGATCCCTTTTATTGCTCCTCTCGGTCAGCTTCGGAGAGCGATTCGGAAACACTATTATGGAGAAGAGACGGTCTCAATGGAGGAATCCGGTGGTCTTGATTCGCTAATTGTCCATGAAGGCAACAAATTTGCCATTTCCATTGCGAAAGAGATCATTTCCGGCCGCCGACACGGTGTTGTTGTTTTCTATGGGCCGAAAGGCGTTGGCAAGACCACATTGTTGAAAGCCATGAAGCATGAGATTGACGAAGCGGGGCTGTTGAGGAGCAAGTTGTTCAACCCTGCTTCCTTCCTATCCGATTTCAGGGACGCTCAGGTTGAAGGGAGCCTTGGTTATTTTACGGACGAACTGGCCTCTCTGGATGTCTTTATGTTTGATGATCCTGAGAATCTTGACAGAAGGAGCGAGGAATGTAAGGCACTCGCGTACATCTCCGAGGAAAACGCAGACAGAGGGGGATGTGTCGTTTTTACGTTCTTGCGCGCAGTCGATGAGACGAACTTTTCGCTGGATTCCAAGTTGAAAGCGCTTGTCGAGGGCGCATTGCTTGTCCCGATAACCCCCCCAAGTGAAAGGACAAAAATGAAGATTTTGAGGGATATGGCCCACTCTGAGGGCATTGACATTTCGGACGATGTGTTAAAATTCATAGCCGAAAGATCAGGTAGCAGTATGCGCAAGCTGAAGGGCGCTATCGTGCAGCTCAAGGCACTGGAGAAATATTCCGGCAAGAGGATACCTGATAATGTGGCCAAAAGCATATTGAGGAGGTACTTAGGCTGATATGCTTAATTTATCATTTGGTAAGAAGAAAAAGAAAAGAGCAGGTATAGGCCTTGATTTGGGCAGCAGGTATATCAAACTTGCTGTCCTTGAAAAACGAGGGTCGAGCTTTGAATTGAAAAAGTATGCTATCGAGGAGCTGCCTGCTGAGGCTGTTGTTGGTAAGGAGATTATGGACAGGCAGGCCATAATCGATAAGCTCTCGGCCCTTGTGGAACAGCATGGACTGGAAAACGAGGCCGTAACCTTCAACGTGGCGGGTAAGGGGGTCATACTGCGAAGGATCACCGTCCCCAAACAGGATCAGAAAGCCCTTGCCGAATCGATCGAACGTTACCTCACGGAAAACATCCCTTTCGACCTTGCGGATGTAATATGGGATTACAAAGTTCTGCCTTCCACTGGCACGGAAGAGGAGATGGACCTCCTACTTGCTGCTGTCAGGAACGACATGGTCTATTCCCTGATAGACATTGTCAAGGAGTCCGGGCTTCAGGTGGGAGGCATCGACATCGATCCTATAGCCATCGAGCATGCGCTTGCCGTCAACGAATACCTTGAAGGCGAAGGTGATGTGGTCGTTTTCCACGTGGGTTACGAAAACACTGAGGTTGTTATGTTCCGTGACGGCCTGTTTTACGCATATCGAGACATCCCCATCGCTACCAAGGTCTATTCCGAAGCTCTGATGCGGTATCTGGACATAACTTTTGACAGGACGATCCCCGTTCTGATAGGTGCGGAAGTTGAAGGATCTGAATATGAGGAGATGCTGGGCATCATCCGCTCGATAAACGAGAGGCTGGTTGACCAGATCGACAGGCTGTTCCCGACCCTCATCTCACCGGACGAACTTGAAAAACCGCGGGCCATCTATCTGACAGGTGGCGGTGCGTGGATTGTCACTTTGCGAGACTTTCTGCAGGACCATTATCAGCTGGCTGTGGACATCGCTGATCCGTTGCTTCAACTTTCGTATGACACGGAGCTTTTCGGGGATGAAGATACGCAGAAGCTTGGCCCGATGCTGACGATTGCTATCGGCCTTGCACTCAAACAGTTGGGCAATGCCACCATCGACCTTGCCCTATCTCCGGTCGAGGAACGTAAAGTTGAGGAAAAGAAGGGTGTAAAAATAGGGCTTAAGCCGGTTATTGGGGTGCTTGCCGGAGCTGGACTCGCTGCTTACATCGGTCTGACCTATATGTCTCAGACTGCCAAAATAAAAGAACTCGAAGCTGAGAAGCTTGAGACTCAGAACAAAATTGCTGAACTCAAACGAAAGGTTAAGGAACTGCAGATTTTCGAGGATAAAAAACGGGAAGTCGAGGCGAAACTTCAGGTGATCCATGAGGTAGCAAGAGGCAGGTTCTTTCAGGTTAAAATACTCGACGAACTTAACAGGGTGTTGCCCGATGGCGTGTGGATAAAAACCTTGAAAGAGAGTGGAGACGGTGAGTCGAGCGTTACTATAACTCTGGAAGGTGGTGCCGTTCAGCCGTTTGGCGTTACTGAATTTATGCGCAGCCTTGAGGATTCTCCGCTGTTCAGCAATGTGGAACTTATTTCCGTTCAGGAAGAAAAAACGGAAGAAGGGGTTTACACATCGTTCCAGATGAAATTTACCGCTGTTAACAATGTAAAATAGGAGGGCAAAGATGAAGAAAATGGCTTTTTGGATTGGAAAATTCATTCTGGGAGTTTTTTTGCTCGTCGTTTTGACTTCCTGTGGCACTATGGATTACAAGGCCAGGGTTTATGGATATGTGCTCTCTGACCCGGATTACATGGACCCGGTGCAGGGCGTTGAGATCACGTTGAGGGTGACATCGGCTGACGATGTCCCTGATTATTTCGCTGTGACCGACGAGGATGGCTTTTACGAGATCGAATTTGAAACCGGATTCAAGGAGGAGGAAGGTCATTTCTTGCCCAATGACGTGGTGACGGTCAGTTTGACATACAGCTATGGCGAACAGACCTATACAGTAAGCGATCTCAGAGTTTCGGCTGGCAGTTCGATCATGGTTCCAGTGGTCTATCTGTCCCAGTTCAGCGGAGGAAAGTGATATGGCTCTTGATCTGAAGAACGTGAATCTAAAATTGCCGTCAAATTTGCCCATCGACACCAAATTCCTGTTGATCCTGATCGTGGTGGTGGGTGGAATTTATTACGCTTACTACACTTATTCTTACAAGCCGAAGAAAAGGAAAATCGAGGAGTTAAATAAAGAAATCCTTGACCTTAAAAATGAGCTTGCAACGCTTCAGGTCCAGGTTCAGAATCTGGAAGAGACAAAGAGGAAACTTGATTCCCTTATGATTGTCTGGCAGAAGGTTCAAGTTCTTTTGCCTGACAAAAAGGATGTGCCGGCATGGTTCGATGAAATGATAGCGGCATCGAGAAGGGCTGGAGTCAATGTTGTGTCTTTTAAACCTTCATCTCCGAACCAGACGGACAAATATACGCGCTATCCTTTTGAACTCCAATTCAAAGCGACCTACCATAGCCTTGGTGCTTACCTTGCTTCGATAGCTAACCATCCTCGAATCACGAGGGTTACCAATCTTCAGCTGAATTCGGTTTCCGAATCTGATCACGTGTGGACTCTCGAAGGCAGCATGACAGTGTCCACGTTCGTGTTTAACCCCTCATTTGTGGAAAAACAGCAGGCTCAACAGGGTGGAGGCCAGGGAACTGGCCAGAAAAAGTGAGCGGGAGGTGGGTATATGACAGGATTGTTGATTCTGGTTGTATTTTCGGCAAGCATTAAGGAGATAAGGACTCAACAGGTTGGTGCGAGAGCTGTTCGGCTTTCAATCGTTGCGGACGCTCCATTTGATAAGTTCGATCACATCCTGCTGACCCGACCTCCGAGGATTGTGGTCAGTGTTCCCGGGATGGATTATGCCATGCCTTCGGACACTGTCAAGATCGGAAAAGGCCCTGTTGACAAGGTCGTTGGTTTTCTAAAATCCAGAAAGCCGCTTGAGTCAAGGATAGTCATCTATCTTAAAGAAGCTGTCCAATACAAGGCTTCACTGAGTCCGGATAAGAGCGAGTTGATTTTCCTCATCGGTGAGGTAGACACCGCCACCCTCGAAACCAGAGGGCTACTTTATTTTCCGAGAAGGGCGCCATTTCTCTACTCGGCACGTTATAAACGGGATCCGTTTTCCATGCCGAGCCTGAAGTCCTACAGCGATACACTGCTTGAAGTTAACGGTGCTAAGCTTGTCGGCATAATGGAAACCCCCACGGGACGTGTGGCTGTAGTTAAAGCTTACAACGGACGTGGATTTGTCCTTCATGAAAGGGACATTGTCAAAAATGGAATAGTCAGCGAAATCGGCAAAGATTACGTCATTTTTACAATAAGCGATTATGGATTTACGAGGACGGTGGTCCTTAAGTTGAGGGAAGAGGAGGAATGAAAATGAAGATAAAATTCAAAGTAATTTACGTTTTGCTTGTGGTTTTGCTTTTGCATGTGGACGGATATGCTCAACGGGGCAGGGTGATAAGTGTGGATTTTCAGGACGCTGACATCTCCCTTGTCCTCAAGACATTTTCCGACATAAGCGGCAAAAACATTGTGGCGACAAAGAATGTGAAGGCAAAGGTCACTGTGACCCTAAAAAACCTCCCATGGCAACAGGCCTTCCAGACTATACTCGACATGTATGGCCTCACTTACGTCGAGGAGAACGGGATCATCAAGGTCATGACAGTTGATGAATCGAGAAAGTTCCGCGAGACACGACAACCTGAAACAAAGGTTTTCCAGATCAACTATGCAAAAGCCGATGAGATTCAGAGCGTTATATCTGGCCTTCTGTCGTCCTCCGGAAAATTGGTCGTGGACAAGAGGACGAACTCGCTCGTTATAACCGATGTGCCCAGTGTGCTGCACGAGGTCGATTCTTTGATCAAACAACTGGATACCCCCACGCCTCAGGTTCTAATTCAGGCCAAAATTGTTGAGATCAACCGGAGCGTGGCAAAGGCGCTTGGCATAGACTGGTCGGCCGTCCATCCGGACAATCCGGGTTCCGGCTTGCCGTTCAGGATAGATGTGCCGCTTGGGACAGCCGCGACAGGTAGTATGATGTTTGGGAAGTTTATCGCAGGCATGAGCATTGATGCCACGATCGACATGCTTGAGAGCGAGAGCAAGGCGAACGTGCTTTCTCAGCCGAGCATCATTGTGGCGGATAACCAGCAGGCGGAGATACTCTCAGGTAAACAGATTCCGATTATCACGAGGGACATGGCCGGCAATCAGGTGATTCAGTTTTACAATGTGGCCCTCAGATTGACCGTGACGCCGCACATAAGTCCGGATGGCACCATTACTCTGGAGCTTAATCCCGAGGTCAGCGATATAGCCGGAGAGGCGCCCGGCGGTGCCGGCGTCATGATTTCCACACAGCAGGCCAGAACTCAGCTTACGGTCAAAGATGGTGAGACCGTGGTTATCGGTGGCATCATGAGGACCCACAAAAAAGAGGGTGAATCCCGGGTGCCTTTCTTTTCGAGGATTCCCTTGGTCGGGACCCTGCTTAAATCGAGACGTGAAGATTCTGAAAAATCAGAACTTATGATTTTTGTTACACCCAAAATCATATCTTACGCGGGCCTTGATTCTTCTGAATAGGCTGATTCCAAATAAAAGGAGGGAGGACAGAATATGAAGAAACTTTTGTTGATTTTTATATTGGCTGTTAGTGTATCCGGGGCCTGGGGCGATCAGGTTTACATCTCCAACGTCTCTGTGGAACCCAATCCATTCAGCCCGAACGGAGATGGACGAGCAGACAGCACAACTTTTACTTTCAACCTGAGCGGATACGTTGACACTGTCTATCTGAGGATTTTCAGAGATTCTTTGAACTCATCCACCGGCCAGATCGACACGGTTATCGATTCGGTGGTGGCATACCTCACGCCGGGCATTCAAGGCGCAAATGTCATAACATGGACGAATGTAGAGACTGACCCTGCTATTCTGCCCGATGGGCCTTACAAGTATTTCATTTACGGAAGCGACACGACGGACACCGCCACGGGCACAGTTTATATCGACCGGCAGCCGCCAACCATTTACAACGTCTCAGTTACCCCCAACCCCTTTAGCCCGAATGGTGACGGCATCAACGATTACGCTCACATTGCATTTTCTGTTACTGGCTCATACAGGCCGGAAGATAGCCTGTTTTTCCGAAAGCCCCCGGTAGGAATAGGTTACATTGAGCTCTGGTATCAGGCTGGCGCGGGGCATGGGAGGTTTGTTGCTAATTCTGATGCAGATTCAGCAGACGGTAACACGGATGGCATTGTCGTTTTCCCTTATCCAGTTTATCTCGCAATGGCAGTTGGAGGGCTTGCTGGCCTCGAACAGGTCGATTTGAAGTTTTTTGATTACGCTAACGAGGCCATAAACCTGACTGCTACCCCTAACGAGGATATCAGAATAGGAAATTCTGACCATTATCTTTTGAACAAATTCACTTATTTCTCCACATCGTCGTTTACGGTGGTCAACATGGACTCGCTTGATCCCGGAGTGACTATCCAGATCCCGGTTTACGCATTCACGGGCAATGCTTCCATAACCATCACTGACATCAACAATCAGGTTGTGAACGTTGTGGATTTCGTCGAGGTTTACCGTGGCGACGGCAACTACTTTACCGATTGGGGACCTGACAACATCCCCGATGGGCGCTACACCTTCAGGATTCAGGCGCAGGATGAGTCCTACAACGTTCAGCTTTACACGGGCAACGTGATTGCCAACTCCGTGCCGACGAACGTCGATTCGCTCAGCGTTTCGCCTCAGGTGATCTCGCCGGCCAACGGCGATGGACGTGCAGATGCGGCGCTCGTGAAGTTCTCCATTTCTGAGGAGGCGCATGTCACTGTCAGGGTTTACAACTCCACGACTCAATGGGACACTACCACGCTTGTGAGAACGCTTATCTCCGACTCGGTGATGCCCGGCGGCAGCCATTCTGTGATCTTTGATGGTAAAGACAACAGCGGAAACTATCTTGCCCAGGACAGCGACAGCACTTACACGGTTGTTGTCACCGCCTATGACCCTTACACCCTCGACTCGGATGTCAAATCCGAGCAGATAGTGGTGGATAACCTTTCACCGAGTTTCGATACGCTTTACGTCAGGACTTTGACAAACACCACAATAGACACGCTTTACGGCAAGGTGAATGAGCCGGGCAGCGAGGTCCGTGTTTTCAGAAACGGTTATCCCATTGGAATAGCCATCGCCGATTCGACAACCGGCAACTTCTCACTGGTTGTAACCTATGAGGAGGGCATAAACCGGTTCACCGCAATCGCATACGATGCCGCATATAACAGCGATACCGCAGCGGTTACTGCGCTCTGTGACCTGCATGCGCCAACGCTTAGCTCAAGCGTTCCCTTCGACGGGGAGGCATTCCAATATTTCGTTTTAAGTTCAGCAAAGGCCGTGATAATCGACAGCATCTATCGTGACAGCGCATCCGGTGTGGATTGGAACACCGCGGAGGTTCATCTCTACTATGAGAACCTCCTGAGAGACAATTTCCTTGGTTCTCCGATAACCCATTCCGGGGATACGCTTATCGTCCCGCTTGTTACCGATTCGATAAACGCCAACAGCGGCCACTACAAACTGATCGTGATGGTTCAGGATGCTGCGGGTAATCAGATGGCGGACACTGTGCGGTTTACCGTTGACAGGATCGCCCCGACCGTAATGACGATCCCGGATTCCGGTTCCCCGACCAACGTGCTGGATACACTCAAAGCCATCGTTGAGGACCCAATTTCGGGGGTTGATACCGTTAACACTACTGTTTCGCTTGAAAAAAGGAACGTTCGGACCATTGAGGGCAACACGTTCTGGCGGGGCGATACAGTATTTTTCGTTCCTCTGGCCCCCATTGCGCGCGATGGTTCCGATGATGGCGAATACATCTTTGCGGTGGATGCTCTTGATAGGGCAGGGAACTACACGCCCAAGCGGTCGCTGATCCTTTACGACACGCGTCCGCCGCATGTGACGGTCTTCTGGCCGCCGGACAGCGCAACTTTTCAAGATTCAGTCACAGGCATCGATACCATCTACGCTGTTGTCAATGACAGCTTTGGCAGCTTTGCTGGCTCCGGACTGGACGTCAATTTCTCCGTCATCCGATTGACCAACGAAATTACCGGTCAGGGTGTGCTCGGAGACCAGATTTACCACGGCGATACCCTGAAATGGGCCATTGATCCGACGCTTTACGACCCGGCTTACGGCTATAACTCCGAAGGAACCTATCGGATAACCGTTACCATGACCGATAAAGCCGGGAACTCGGCCGACACGTCCGCCACCTTCATCATCGATTTAAGCAGTCCGAAGATCATCGAGGTTCAGCCTGCTGACAGCTCTTACGTCAATGCGAGTCCGGACGCCATCTGGGCGGTGATTCAGGAGAGGGGGAGCGGAATCAATGATTCCGTGTCCTACATGCAGGTTTACAGGCCGGACGGCGGAGAGGTGCCCGGAAGCTACAGCTTTGTCGGCGATACGCTCAAATACACACTTACTAATCCTATGCCATCTGATGGCACGTGGGACGGCGAGTTCACCATCATCGTCCATGTTGAGGACAAAGTTGGCAAGACTGTGGAAGATGTCTTCCACTTCATTTATGACACCCAGACGCCTCAAATTGTGTGGTCATCGCCTATCGACAGCAGTTACCTGAATGTTAATTTTGACACAGATTACGGCCGCACGATAAAGCTCAGGCTCTCAGATGCCACTTCCGGACTGGATTTCTCCACCAGCGGGTTGAGCATCCTTATAAACTGGGAGAATTACAACGCCTCGCCCGCCAATTACCTCAGGATTCTGCCGGATACGTTAGGATTCCATTTCGACAGCCTCGTTGAGGGCGAGATCGAGGCGGTTGTCTGGGGCTACGATTATGCGGGCAACCTTTTGAACGACACCCTGATTTTCATCGTCGATACCACCGTCCCGACGGTCTATTTCGTGCCCGACAGCGGGACTGCGACCGATTCGCTGACCGATTTCACCGCCTACATCCACGATGAGCTGGCCGGCCCGGACAGGGATAACACTCACCTTGCGGTTTACAGGCTGGACAGCCCGACGGATACGACTTCTATAGGCCTCGACCATTATGAATGGCAGGGCGATACCATCGTCTTTTACCCGTATCCGCCGATATCGAACGATGGCTCGAACGACGGCATTTACATTATCAGGGCCTATGCCTACGACATGTCGGGCAACATGGATTCCAGCCGGGTTTCTACCATTTATTATGATTCGAAGCCGCCTTACGTTGTGACGCATTCTCAGGCCAGCGGCTCCGACACCCTGATAACCGACACGCTAAGCCAGATATGGGTGTTGCCGTCCGATGCCAACGGCCAGAGATGGAGTTCGGGCGTCGATACCAGTGGGACTCAGGTCGCTGTCACGGATCAGTTCGGCGTTACGGTGCTCGGACACAGGGAATGGCACGGCGACACGCTGGTCTTTGTGTTCGACACGCCCATTTCAAGGGACGGCCATTACACCGCACGGGTTTACATGAGCGACATGCTGGGCAACACATCGACCGACAGCTTCCGCTTTGTGGTTGACCTGAACTCGCCTCAGATCGTGTGGAGCGATCCGGCTAACAGCTCTTACGTCAACGAGCCGCCGACCGAAATCCGAATCTACATCGAAGACCTCGGAAGCGGCGTCAACTTCAATGCCTGCTCCGTCACGGTCTATACGCCGAACATGGGAACGGTGCTCGGCCACACCGAGGTGCAAAACGACACGCTCGTGTTTGTGCTTGAGGAGACACTGCCCACGGACGGCTCGGCGGACGGGGTCTATACCGTCGTGGTCTGGGGTGCGGACAACAACAACCGGCCGCTGGCTCCCACCAACCCGGACACCCTCAGGTTTACCTACGACACGCAGGTGCCTCAGCTTTCGGCCTACTATCCGCCACGTGATACCGCACTCAACGTCTTTGATTCCGACGAGTTCGGCCCGGATACGCTCTATGCGAGGCTGACGGACGCCACTGCCGGCGTTGATCTTGCCACCAGCGACCTGACATTGCTCAGATACGGCCTTCCGGTGTCGAACGTTACGGTCTTCAGGCGCACATCGGACACCACTCTGATCATGGCCCTGCCGGCCAAATCGAGCCTTCAGGAAGGTAGATACACGTTTGTCGTCAAAGAGGTCGATTTTGCGCACAATTTGAAGAGAGACAGCATAAACTTCGTCTATGATCTTACGGGCCCGATGCTTGTATCCGGCCTGCCGGACAGCGCGGCCCTTAACAGGATCGACACGATTCAGGTCTTTGTGAAAGATACACTTGCCGGTTCCGACACTTCGGGAACCGGGATAACGGTCACGCTCGTTGATGCGGGTCGGACGATAGGTGGAAGTGCGGTCTGGGTCGACGATTCCACGCTCCTATTCCTGCCCGATCCGCCCTTGGCCGGCGACGGCTCCGACGATGGACTGGTTCAGATCGAGGTTGATGGACTCGACTTTGCCGGCAACCCGTCATCCGACACGTTCTATCTGATTTATGACACCAGAGCGCCCGGAATTGTGGATGACCGCATCGATTTCTTCAGGGACACGCTGACCTACAGCTCGGTCGGGCATCTTATCATGCCGACTGATACCGTGCTTGAAGACAGCTTCTCCGGAATCAAGGTCTCGCTCGAGGACAGCTATTTCGGCAGGACGGTCTCCGGGATCGATCCCGTGACCACATCTGCATCGCTGGTTGAGCAGGGCGGTGCGGCTATCCCGGGCGTTTCAAGGGTCAGAAACGACACGCTTTACCTCACCCTTTCCGACACCATAAACGAGGACGGCAGGTTTACCGTCAGGTTCAACATTTCCGACAAAGCTGGTAACGTCCAAAATTACGAGCACAGCTTCATCGTTGA
This sequence comes from Caldifarciminota bacterium, assembly GCA_027064565.1. Classification (GTDB taxonomy): domain Bacteria; phylum Hydrothermota; class Hydrothermia; order B15-G9; family B15-G9; genus WGAI01. The sequence goes on from JAMOPK010000403.1 coordinate 20,324, forward strand.
CCTCTATCCGCCGGTGCTCGCCAGCACCTATCCGACGGACAACGGATACATCAATTCACCGCCTGAGTTCGTCGCCGCAAACATCTACGACAACGGGAGCGGCGTCCTGAGGGACACATCGGTCACGAAGATAACGCTCATCGCACCGGACAACCACGTGGTGCTTGGCTACAACGAGTTCTCCGGTGATACGCTCTACTACGTGATTCAGGAGCCGATCGACTCCACCGGCATAGCCGATGGGGTTTACACCATGATCGTTCGGGGAGTTGATAACAGCGGCAAGGGATTCGTCGATACCCTCCACTTCATGCTCGACACCCAGTTGCCTTCACTCGATTCCGCCTATGCGGTGGTCGGTGGGACGGAAAGGGAGCTTGAGAACGAATACTTCAATCAGGCGGTTGATACGCTCTGGTTCTACCTGAGCGACCGGACGTCCGGCGTCAACCTGATTTCGAGCGGCGTCTCGCTTCACCGCTACGGTCAGTTGCTTGAGACTTCCATCATCAGGGATACTTTGAACGGCAGGCTGGGGCTTGTGCCGAACAGCCCGCTTGCCGACGGCAGGTATTTCGCCCGTGTCAGCGTTGTTGATAGGGCGTTGAACTTCCTTGTGGACACCATCCCGTTTGTCATCGACCGTGTGGCTCCTGCAATAGCCGTGGAGCCGCAGACCGGCATGGCGGTCAACAGGCTGGACACGATTTACGTCAGCCTTGAGGACACGCTGGCCGGCATGGACACGGCGACGACGGTGATTTCACTCACAGGCCCCAACGGCGATGTGCCGCTCAACGTGACGTGGGTTGATGGGTCTCAGGCGTTGTGCACGCCTGTCCAGCCGCTTGCAACGGACGGCTCGGACGATGCTGATGACTATGTGATTTACGTCGAGGCTTACGACCGGGCGAACAACGTCTCGGTTTCGAGCGTGCACGTGATTTACGACACGAGGCCGCCGTATTCGACCGAAAATTATCCGGATTCGCTTGCCCTCACGGATGTGAATCGGGTCTGGATCAGGTTCGCCGATTCCTTGAGCAGCACGGTTCACGGTTCGGGTGTGGATTCCGTGCTTTCCACGATAAGGCTGCTTGCTGATGGTGCGAAACAGGCGATTCCGGGTCAGAAACTGGTTCGTGGCGATACCCTGATCTTCCAGATCGATGCAGCCTACGCACCGCTTGCCGATGGCAGTTACACGTTTTACGTCATTCTCTACGACAAGGCAGGCAATCGTGACAGCCTTGCCTACAACTTCATTGTGGATACCCGCGGCCCGGTGCTCGTCTGGAGTTCTCCGCGGGACAGCGGATTTGTAAACTATCAGCCCGATGCAATTTACGCCCTGCTTGACGATCAGGGCATAGGTGTCGCTTACGATACCGCCCTGACCAACATGAGGGTGCAGGGGCCGGATGGGAGATACATCATCGGTTACAACGAATTTGTGGGCGATACGCTTGTCTTCGTTATCACGGATTCCTCGCTGATCGATGGCGTCTATCACGTCGAGTTGAGGGCACATGATCTTATCGGCAGGCCTCTGAACTATGTGCCTTCCGGAACCTACGACTCGGTTCAGGTGCTGACCTTCACGATCGACAGGCGGCCTCCGATGATCACATGGAGCTATCCTTCGCATGACACTGCGATTCAGGCATCCAACGGCCCGTTTGTGGTTGAGTTCAACGACCTGCTTGCAGGGATCGACCTCGCATCCAGCGGCGCCGACCTCATGAGATACGACATCCCGGTTGACATCAACATCACACGGATGGGGTCGGGCGATGTGGTGATCGGTGGAGATACGATCCACGTTGAGAATGCGCTGGTCATTGAGCCTCAGACCCCCGGCGGGTTCGACGTTCAGGGACGCTACAAACTGGCGGTCATTGGCGTTGATAAAGCGCTCAATGTCGTCCGTGACACCATCTCGTTCATCGTTGACAGGGAATCGCCTGAGCTGACGTTCCATCCCGGAGACAGCACATTCCTTAACAAGATTGACAGGATTTATGTTGTTGTGACGGATACGCTTGCCGGTGCGTTCACCGATTCGGTGGAATTCTCGCTGGTCGGCCCGAACGGCGATGTGGACGGCGAACTGAACTGGTTCGGGGACACCGTCGAATTTGTGCCGACCAATCCGTTTCAGCCCGGCGGCTACTACGATGGCCGCTACAACGTCATCGTCTCCGCTTTCGACCGGGCGATGAACATGGCTTACGGACGGGCAGACTTCATCTATGACACGAGGCCGCCCTATCCGACGGCCTATTACCCGTCCCGTGATTCCGTTGTGCCGAGAGCGATCTACTACGCAAGGATGGAGTTCTCGGACATCTATGACACGTTGCGTGACGTCTCCGGCCTCGATGTAGGTGCATCTCAGATCGGCGTCCTCGACCCCGACGGACAGCCTGTGCCCGGCAACATGGTGTTCGAGGGCGATTCCGCCATCAGGTGGGCGTTCCGCAACGCCATCGTCAGGGACGGTCAATACACGGTCTGGGCCAGATACTACGACAGGGCCGGCAACTACGACAGCACTTCCTACACCTTTACCCTCGACCTCAATCCGCCGACCGTGACCTGGAGCTTCCCGGAGAGGGATGGATACATCAACTATTCGATTCAGGAGGTCATGGTCGTTCTGGATGACGGGGGCGGTTCCGGGGTCAATCCGGACTCTTCGAGGCTGTATCCTGTTGGGCCGAACGGTGATACACTGCTCGGTTCCTTCAGGATTTCGGGCGATACGCTGATCTACCACCTTGTCAGCCCGCTGCCTTCCGATGGCTCTGCCGACGGCATCTACCGCATGCTGGTGCACGGCAGAGACTACGTCAACGATCCGAACGTTATTGGGGATCACACCATCGACGATACCCTGACGTTCGTTTACGATACACGTCCTCCTTACACGGTCGCATCGTATCCTTCCGATGGAGCGATGCTCAACACCGTGCCCGATACGCTCTGGGTGCAGTTAGGCGACCAGCTTTCGGGCGTATCCCTCGGAACGAGCAACATGACGCTGTTTGTCAACGGCTTCATCGTTCCCGGAACGGTCTATCGTGATGTGCTCCATTCGAGGTTGCTCTTTGTGCCGGATAACCCGCTGACCGACAACGAGTATCAGCTTGTGGTTGTGGCAAGGGATACCGCAACAAACGAGTTCGTGGACACCGTCGATTTCATGATAGACTCGCAGAATCCTCAAATCGTGGTCAATCCATCGGATGGCGCTACCGTGAACCAGCTTGACGAGATCACCATGCAGGTTCAGGACAACCTTTCCGGTGTTGACACGGTTCTGAGCTACATGAACGTGACAGGCCCGAACGGCGTTGTCTCGGCTCAGCGCTACTGGGAGAACGACGTCCTGCATTTTGTGCCGTCTCCGCCGCTCAGAACTGACGGCAGTGATGACGGCGCCTATTCGGTTGCCGGTGTCGGTTACGACAGGGCCGGCAACATCGCCGTGAACACGGTCAGGTTCATCTACGACACAAGGCCGCCTTTCGTTCAGGAATTCTATCCTTACGACATCCAGATGTCGCCGCTCGCCGAGGTATGGGCAGTTGTCAGCGACACGTTGCCCGGCAGAGCGGTTTCAGGCGTGAACTTTAACGCTTCGAGGATCAGGCTTTACACCGAGGACGGGGCGCTTATCCCCGGCGTTCAGAGCTATCGCGGCGATACGCTCATCTGGCAGCTGACGGATTCCCTTGTGACCGAAGGCAGATACAGGATATGGGTCTATCTGGAAGACAATGCCGGCAACACGGACAGCGCCGAGCACTACTTCACCATCGACCTTGCCAATCCGTTCGTGGCGGACATCGAGCCTGATTCCGCCGGCTACGTGAAGGACACCCTCACGGAGGTCGTGGCTCGCTTTGGCAATGCATTCTCAGGCATGAACTGGGATTCCGCTTACACGAGGATCGAGGTGCTGAATCCGATGGGCGACCAGCTTCCGGGCTATCACACGCACTCAGGCGATACTCTGACCTTCCACTTCTCCGTGCCGATCCTGCCGAACGGCATCAGGGACGGCTTCTACACGGTCAGGGTTTATGGACAGGACAACGCAGGCAACCCGCTCTCGCCGCTCAACCCTTGGATGGGCTACTTCATCTACGATTCACGTGCGCCGAGGGTGGATTCCACCGTGCCGAGGAACGGAGCAGTGGACTATCTCCTGCGCGACAGCGTCTGGGCAGTGATTTCGGACGAGTATCCGGGCATCGATTCGGTTTCGGGAATCAACACCGCCACATCGACGATCGAGCTGTTCTATCCTGACGGTTCGGGCGTGCCCGGCTACGGTGGAGTCTTCCGCACCCGCGCCGTGTTCTACATCTATTCCGGCACCAACCTGCCGCCCGGAGATTACCAGATGGTGCTCCACCTTGAGGACAGGGCGGGCAACGTCAGGGATGACACCGTCAGGTTCAACGTTGGCGAACGGCTTATCATAACGGACATCGAACCGGATTCCGGCAGTTTCGTCAACCGTGTGGACACTGTGAAGGTGACGATATGCGATCGGCTCGGCATCGGCGTGGACACGCTTTCGAGGGTCGAATTCTTCGATCAGGGCGGCAATGTGATACCCGGGCATTTTGAATACACTGGCATCGATACCGAACTCACCTTTAACTATATCCTTGACACCACTTTGACGACATCCGGCAGATACTACATCAGCGTTACGCCGCTCTCCATCGATGGCGTTGTCGGGCAGCATCACACCTATGACTTCATGTTAGATGCTGTCCCGCCTCAGGTCATCACGTCTTCGGTCGAGGATGGCGATACGCTCATAAGGCCGCCGCAGGAGCTGTTCGTTACGGTCGGCGACATCAGCGGCATAGACACTGTCAACACGTTCCTCAGGCTGTTTGATCCTTCGTGGCGTCCTGTGGGCGGGCATGTCGAGTTCAGGTTTGGCGGTAAGGCCAGTGTGATGCGCATCGACGGCGGCCCCAAGATCGGCGACACGATTGCCTTCGTCCTCGATTCCACCCTTTCAATTGAGGGAACCTATCACTTTTACACCTACATCACCGACATCGCCGGCAACACGAAGATCGACACCATCAATTTCGATTACCTGCTTCCGATTTCCATAAGGACGAATCCGGGTTCCGGCAGCATCGTTTCGCAACAGCTTTCGGCTGTCTATGCCTACGTGAAGGACAGGACTGGACTCGGCCTTCAGGATGTCTCGGTCTGGCTTTCCCACGTCAACATCAACGACACGATTCCCGGCCAGCAGATGATGGTGAACGACACGACGTTTGCATGGGTGCTGGATGAACCGCTTG
>JAMOPK010000404.1 GCA_027064565.1 Caldifarciminota bacterium
GGCAGGTGTTTTACGTCTTCAACCGCATCGAAGGCATCCACAAGGTCGCGGATCGGCTGAGGCGGTTCTTCCCGGAGCTCAGAATAGTCGTCGCTCACGGCAGGATGAAAAAATCAGAGCTTGAAGACATCTTCATCGATTTTTACGAAGGCAAGATTGATGTGCTGGTCTCGACGTCTATCATCGAGGCGGGCGTGGACTTCCCCAACGCCAACACCTTGATCGTGGAGAATGCCGACAGGTTCGGACTCGCTGAGCTACACCAGCTGAGGGGTAGGGTGGGGCGCTCGATCGTCAGAGCTTACGCCTATTTCCTCGTTCCGGGCACCATCACGGAGAAGGCAAAGAAACGGCTGCGCGCTCTGGCCACCTATCACGAATTGGGATCTGGAATCAAGATAGCGCTGGCCGATATGGAGATTCGGGGCGCCGGCAATCTGCTCGGCAGGGAACAGCACGGTCACATAAACGCAGTTGGCGTTGAGATGTTTTTCTCGCTGCTTGAGGAGGCCGTGCGCCGCCTCTCGGGCGAGGAACCGAAAAAGGAGCCGAAGGTCACGGTGAGCGGGATAACCGCTCTGATCCCGGAAGACTACATCCCTGAACCCGACGTCAGGGTCTCTTTCTATCGAAGGATAAGCTCGGTCAGGAGCTATTCCGAGCTTGAGGACCTGCGAAGTGAACTCGAAGACAGATTCGGCAAGCTCCCGAAAGAAGTTGAGAGCCTGATAGCCATATCCAGATTCAAGCTTATGGCGGCAGAGTCAGGTTACGATGAAGTCAGAGTCACGGACAAAGGCGTTGAATTCATCCGTGACGGCAAAACCAGGATTGTCAACCCCAACCTGCCGGTCGAGACCATTAGAAAGATTCTGAGTTAGCCCTGCCTCACTGAGTAGTAGCGCATCTCCTGATCAGCGGGATAGTCCGGCACAATGGCGCTGCCGTTGTAAAGCACCTTAAGATGACCGATTATCTTGCCCCGATAAGATAGCGGAACCGCCCATGCTGCCTCAGGTTCCCGATATTCAGCGCCTCTAAGCACCTCCACTTCACGCAGGACCTGCTGAGCCTTTGCTAAAACGCTATCTGTGCTGACTGAGATGGTATATCGGCGTGGATTGTAGCCAGCCGGGAGAACCTCGCCCGTCATCGGATCGAATCTTATAACTGCCACGGCCACCGATTGATAGGTGATAGCCGCTTTAAGTTCGACCTCTCCTGCCGGCGCTCTTGTCGCCCACACGCCTCCAATCTGGAGATGTGGCCTTACCGCCTCTGCTGTCCTGATGATGGTTGAGACATCCTGCAGAAGCTCAGATGGTGGCGCAAATGCAGCTGGCGTTCCGGGAGGGCCGGGCGGCACAGGTGGGCCGGGCGGCGGTGCAGGACTTCCCGGTGGTGGAGGCGGTGCTGCAGGTCCGGGCGGTGGCGCCATTCCCGGTCCGGGCGGCGGTGGAGGTGCTGTCGGCCCCGGTGCAGGTGGATTCCCGGCAGGATTTACCACAGGCGGAAGACCTGCTTCCTGATTCGGCTGAGCTGGCTGTGAGGGCTGGAGGATGGGAGGTTTATCCGGGGGATTATCCTCTCCGGCTCCCCCGATCAGGGCGATGATACCCGGCAACAGCAGCGTCGCTGCCACCATGAGCATAAATGTGTTGTTGTGCATTTTATCACCTCCTGCGGGAATCCTAATGCCGTCGTGTTCAAAAGTCAAACTTCACAATCCGTTGATGTGCAAGTGATTCCAATTGATAATGCGACCGATTCTTGACAATTTTCGTTGTCAGGCGTCCTGTCCGACTTGCTGGTCTTCGATTTGCCCCGATGGCACGGACGGGGAAAACACGGAAGATGGAGAACTTAAGACCGTGAGACGGCTGTCTATGGCTGTCAATCGACACACTCCCACCCAATGGCTATTGGTCGTTTGCTTTGTGGTGGCAAACATAACTGGCGGATTATCAGCAAGATAGAATCTATAAATCTGCCTCAATTTCTTCGCATAACTTATCATTTTTACCGTCATCCCACCCGCAGCCATCGCTTCATCAATCCTCGCTATCTCACACGAGGTATCCTTTACTCCATGTCCCATCTCTCTGTGTTCACCGTGTCCCTGTGTGATTTTTATTTCGTTTTCACACGGAGACACAGAGGGCACAGAGAAATAAAAATTTCTATCACAAACAAAACGGCAAATAGCCCACCCTGTATTGAATCTGTGGAATCGGGGAAATATAATTTTGCGGTTTGATTAAGCTACTTCGCTCTCAATCAGGATGTAAATATGCCTTTCCGCATGTCTCCACCTTTATGTCCCGGAGCACAAAGATGGATAATTGTCGAAAATTCAGCGCAATAACAAGGAGGTATCTTTATGTTGAGATACATCAAATGGTTGCTTGTGATGGCAACCGCGGTGTCAGCTGAATGGCTGTCCTTCGGAGGGTCAGAGTCAGCACCCACCATAAACGTCAACTCCAAAACGCAGAGTGGTGTCTACTTGAGCGTGGATGTCCCCGGCGTCTATTACAACATGGTATCCACCGAAATGGGCAAGTTCATGGACATCAACCTGCCGGGCTATGGGTTCACAACGGAAATCGGGCGTCCAAAGATCCCCGTAATCCGCAGATTCATCGAGGTACCCTATGGCGCACGCGTCGAAGCGACACTGGAAAACGTTGTTGAAGGCCACATCTACGTTACAGAGCGGATTATGCCAGTTCAACCGTCCCGTCCTAAGACCGGTGAAAAGGTCCCGTTCCGCCTGGATGCCAAGTTCTATGCTCAAAACACATTCTACCCCGAGATCGGCGTCAAGGTTAAAGAGGCCGGAATTGCCCGCGGACACAGGCTTTTCGTCGTTGAGATATTCCCCATTTCCTACAACCCCGCTACCGGCGAGATGAAATACCTTGTAAGCGCCAATGTAAACATCCGGTTCATTGGCGGGAACCTATCTGAAACCGAATACAGGATCCAGCACCACACCGCCCTCCCGTTCGACCTGAAACTTAAGAAAGACGTGCTCAACTACGGCTCCATCCTCACGTCCAAACCGGCTCTCGAAACTCCGATGGACTATGTTTTTATCGTTCCGGACGACTGGGTGAGCACGCTTCAGCCCCTCGTTGATCTGAAAAGGTCACAGGGCTACCGCGTCATAGTGGCGACGCTCTCCCAGACCGGCAACTCAACGGATCAGATAAAAGCCTATCTTCAAAACATTTACGATGATCCCAACAGGAATCTGACTTTTGTCACCCTCGTCGGTGATGTGGAGCAGATTCCCAATTGGGTCGGCGTTGGAGAGGACAACCCGGCAACCGACCTCTATTACACCACCCTTGAAGGCGACGATTACTTCCCGGATGCCTATATCGGGAGGTTGAGTGTTCAGAATACAGACCAGCTCCAGACCGTGGTGACCAAGATAACGAGATATGAATCAGTCGATAACTGGGCAAACGGAACGGATTGGGCCAGATATGCTTACTTCATGGCTTCCGACGATGGTGGTCATCATCAGGTCGCTGAGAGCACACACGTCTATTGCATGAGGATAGTCCGCCGTTACGGCATGGAAACCGACTCCATGTGGGAGTATTACCACTCCGGAACTCCACCTGTTCAGGCCATCAATGCTGGTAAATCCATGTCGATCTACTCCGGTCACGGCGGTCAGAGCGGCTGGGCAGGCCCGGACATGAACATTTCAGATGTGTATAACCTCAACAATGTTGACATGCTCACCCACGTCGAAAGTTACGCATGTCTCACCGGCCAATACACTCAAAGCGAATGTTTCATAGAGGCATGGCTCAGGGCGCCCAACGGCGCTATCACATCGATGGGTTCATCGGTGACATCCTACTGGGATGAGGACGATATACTCCAGCGAAGGATATTCGACGAGTGGTTCGATTCGACCTACTACTGGGTGGCCGGTAACATCGTGGAAGGCAAATACGAGCTTTACCTGCACTACAACGGCGGCGGAAGGACACAGCGCTATTACGAGATGTATAACCTGTTCGGCGATCCCTCCACCGACATCTTCACCCTGCCCCCGGTCGATGCGACTGTCAGCATGCCCGGCGCCATCCCGGTAGGCCCGTCTCAGGTTCAGGTCCATGTTGAGCGTGAAGGTCAGCCGCTTGCTTATGCGCTCGTGACCTTCATGCAGAGCGACTCCATCATAGGACAGGGCTATACGGACGAAAACGGCGATGCCCTCATAAACGTCCATCCAATAATGGGTGGAAATGTGGACGTGTCCGTCATCGGCCACAACATCGTTCCTTATCATTCCACCATCGTTGCGGTCTCGGAAGGCGCTTATGTCGGATTCATCAGGTATCAGCTTGACGATTCCGCAGGTAACGGCAACGGCCGCCTCGATGCCGGCGAAACCGTCAACCTCATGATCTACGCCGCCAACTACGGCAATCAGGATGCGAACAATGTGGTCGGAACCCTCACGACCTCTGATCCTTACGTGACGGTGACAGTGGGGTCTGCCAGCTTCGGCACTATCCCTGCCCACGATTCTGCATGGTCCGCAACCCCTTACACCATTCAGGTCGATGCCACCGTGCCCGACGAGCACCAGATCGCCTTTGACTTAACCTTCACCGACGCAAATGACTCCAGCTGGACATCCCACTTCAGGATCACAGCCTATGCCCCGAATGCCGTCTTCCTGTCTTACAACGTCGTTGATACGTTGAACGGAAACGGCAACGGCGTGGCAGAGCCGGGCGAGGAGATCGAGGTGTGGGTGACCCTTGCAAACACCGGTCACATGGATCTCCAGAACGTCACAGCGAGTATAACATCCTCAGCGGATTACATCACAATCGTCAGGGACACCGCCTCATACGGCGACATCCCGATGTTAGGTTATGCATCATCCGCGACACCTTACGTGATCCAGATTTCTCAGGATGCGCCGGCACCGGTGTTCCCGAGAATCCACCTCAACATTCAGGCCACAGGCGGATTCGCTTACAGCGATTCCTTCGCACTCACGGTCGGAAGAACGGGTCTCTTCTGCTCGGTTGAAGGCGATACCATCGGGTGGGCACACGGCGGAAGCAACGACCTCTGGCATGTATCAAGCAGGGATTACGTCTCGGCATCCCATTCCTTCTATTCAGGTGACGAAGCCAGTGGCCAATATACCAATAACATGGATGCATGGCTTATGAC
>JAMOPK010000405.1 GCA_027064565.1 Caldifarciminota bacterium
CCAAACAGATGCCCACTATTTTCTACAAGCCCGAATGTATCTCGTGCGGAGAATGCCTTTCCGTCTGTCCGGTCAACGCTATCGAGGAGAAGAAAATCAGGGAGCGCGGCAAAAAATGGGAGATCAAGGAGGTCGAGACAATCTGTCCGTATTGCGGTGTCGGCTGTTCTGCCATTTACAAGGCCAATAACAAGGGAGAGATATTCGCAGTTGAGTCGCCTTCGGATCTGGGTGTTAACAAGGGTGACCTCTGCGTCAAGGGGCGTTTCGGCTTCGATTTCGTCCGCCATCCCGACAGGTTGAAGACGCCGCTCCTCCGCACGAAAGACGGGTTCAAACCCATCTCCTGGAGCGAGGCCTACGATATAATCCATGCTAAGTTCCTTGAAATCAGGGAGAAATACGGTCCGGATGCCATAATGGGCCTGTCTTCCGCACGGTGCACCAACGAGGAGAACTACCTGTTCCAGAAATTTATGCGTGCAGCGATTGGAACCAATAATGTTGACCATTGTGCCCGTCTCTGCCATTCCTCAACGGTGACCGGGTTGAAGGCGGCGTTCGGTGCAGGTGCTATGACCAATTCCATCGAGGAGCTGGATGAGACCGACCTTTATTTTGTCACCGGTTCCAATACTACCGAGACCCATCCGATAATCGGCCGCAGGATCAAGCGGAATGTTGACAGACGCGGCGCACAGCTGATAGTGGCCGACCCCCGCAAGATAGAGCTTGTGAAATTCGCCAAAATATGGCTCCAGCACCGTCCAGGAACCGACATCGCACTCCTCAACGGTCTCGCACATGTGATTTACAAAGAGGGACTGTGGGACAAAGATTTTGTTAACGAACGGACTGCCGGGTTCGATGAGTTCGTCAGGGCCATAGAGGACTACACTCCTGAGAAAGTGGAGTTGATAACCGGCGTCAAGGCTGAGCAGATAATCGAGGCAGCCCGGCTGATCGGCAGGGCCCGCAAAGCCACTTTCATCTATGCCATGGGCATAACCCAGCACCGCTATGGCACGGATGCGGTCAAGGCGGTTGCAAACCTTGCGCTTCTGACAGGGAACGTTGGACGCAGAGGCACGGGAGTTGACCCTCTGCGCGGCCAGAACAACGTTCAGGGTGCGTGCGACCTCGGTGCCCTGCCCAACGTCTTCCCCGGCTATCAGCCCGTCACTGATCCCTCCATCCGCATGAAGTTCGAGCAGGAATGGAATGTGCCTTCCCTGCCGGATAAGCCCGGAATAGCCGTGTCCGAGATGGCGGAGGCCGTGTTCGACGGCAAAATCAAGGCGGCCTACATAATGGGCGAGAACGCTGCATTGACAGACGCCGAGCTGAGGAAGTTCAGGCAGGCGCTTGAAAAACTGGAGTTCCTCGTCGTTCAGGACATCTTTCTGAGCGAGACGGCACAATATGCTGACATTGTCCTGCCAGCGGCCTGCTCCTTTGAGAAAGATGGAACTTTCACCAACACCGAAAGGCGCGTCCAGAGGGTTAGAAAGGTGGTTGATCCGATCGGATTCGCGCGCCCCGATTGGGTGATTCTCCGTGACCTGCTCCAGAAATTTGGAATTCAAGCCAATTACAAACATCCCGCCGATGTGTTCGAGGAGATACGGAGGGTCACGCCTCAGTATCGGGGGATCACCTACGACAGATTGGAGAAGGGAGGCATCCAGTGGCCGTGCTACCATGAGGAGCATCCGGGCACCCCGTTCCTTTATGCTGATAAGTTCAATACGCCCGATGGAAAGGGCCATTTCCATGCGGTGCATCAGATCGAGGGCTACGGCAGGGATTCAGAATATCCGTTCATCCTCACAACCGGCCGCATGAGGTATCACTACCACACCGGCACCATGTCCCGCAGGACATACGCCCTGAATCAGATTGTTCCGGAAGGCTATGTTGAGATAAATCCGTCCGATGCCGCTTCTCTGAAGATCAAGGATGGTGACATGGTGAAACTCATTTCGAGGAAAGGCGAGATCACGGCGAAAGTCAAACTCAACGACCGCGTGCCTGAAGGTGTTGTGTTCTCCACGTTCCATTTTGCTGAGATCCCTGTAAACATGCTTGCAGACGGAGAGAACCTCGATCCAGAATCCAAAATTCCTGAATTCAAGGTGATTCCAATCAGGATCGAACCAATTGCATCATGAATCTATCCCCGGGGCGGGCAAGCAAAAACTGCCCGCCCGTTTAACATAAGACACGGAGGTGCAACCATGGAAATAGGCTGCAAAACACCGGCAACAATAGCGGAACACCTGTCAACAAGCGTGTGCGTCAAAAAGGTTAATGCCAGCTTTATGAAACTGGCAATTCTGGGGTTCCTTGCTGGTGCCTACATAGCGTTCGGGGCACAGTTCGCTACCATGGTGACCCATGACCTTGCTGCCTACCTTGGCGTGGGATTTGCAAAATTGATAGGTGGGGCTGTCTTCAGCGTGGGACTCATGCTTGTCGTGATCGCTGGAGCCGAGCTTTTCACCGGCAACAACCTGATCTTTCTTTCCACTCTCGACGGAAATACGACGGTGGGTGGCCTTTTGAGAAATTGGCTGATCGTTTATCTGAGCAACTTCATCGGCTCTGTTTTCATTGTGCTCCTGATGTATTGGACGCAATTATGGCGGACAAACGACATGGGCGTTGCTGTGGCGGCTGTGAAAATAGCGAATGCCAAGGTCAACCTGCCATTCATGGCCGCATTGAGCCGCGGCATCCTGTGTAACTGGCTTGTGTGCCTTGCGGTGTGGATGTCCTTCGCTTCCCGCGAGGTGGTGGGCAAAATTTTTGCCATCTTCTTCCCGATAATGGCCTTTGTCGCATCCGGATTTGAGCACAGCGTCGCCAACATGTATTTCATCCCCATGGGAATGGTGCTCAAGGGTGTGCCGCAGGTGGCTGAAAAACTGGCCGTGCTCAACATTTCCACCTCCAACCTCAACCTTTACGGGTTCGTTGTTCGAAACCTGCTCCCGGTAACGATCGGGAACATAATCGGCGGCGCTTTCTTCGTCGCAACCCTTTACTGGTTTGTTTATTGCAAAGATAAGAGTTGAGTTGTGGGCGGGAGAGACCTCCCGCCCCTTTCTCTTTTTCGCCTCACCTCAGGATCAACGCCCTCGTGTTGCCAAGCGACGTTCTGACGATGTAAATTCCGGGCTTCAAATCTCTGAACTCCACGGAGCCGAGGCCTCTCCCGTTGGTCATCACCTTCAGCTGACGCAACTGCCTGCCGGTGACATCGTAAAGCTCCACGTCTATTGGACTGTTGGGCTGACCGTAAAGTCTCACCCGGAAGCCGTCCGACAGGATGAAGGCCTGAACCGGACGGGACGTGTTGCCCTCATCGCCTTCGGACACACTATTTACCCCGATCGGAACAACGTTCGAGAGCGTCACGTCATCCAGATAAAAGCCCTCCTCGTTATCGCTGTCATCGCTCACAAATCGAAAGACCACACGGAAGGAATCCCCCGGCGGCAGGAAGCCTATATCGTAGGTGTAGAGCGCCCAGTCCGTCCAGAATCCGAGGAGCGAATCAAGGGCGCCGCCTGAGCCGATGTAGTCTATCGTCGATGTGTGCCCGTCATGCTCGATCTCCACGTAAAGCCCGTCCGAGCCGTAGGTTGTAACACTGAACCACAGGTAGAAGGATAGGACAGGGCCGTTTCCGGCGATGAAAGTCGGGGATATGAGCGAGAAATCGGCATTGTTCGGGTAGCGATGCGTTGACTCGTTGCCGCAATACCATGACCGTGCGCCCGTATTGGCCCTCGATGAAGTGACGTGCCATGGCGATTCGGCTTGCCAGCCCATCACCGACTGCTCGTCCTCGAAGCTTGAGCCGTAATCCCTTGATCCGACAACCGCTATGACGGAATCGACGTTGCTCACCCCGTCGGCATCGATAACGGCCTCGACGATGAAATGCTCACCGTCCGGGTATTCCGGTAGGTGCATGAGGGTCGATAGCACAGTGTCGCCGGGCTGGAACTCCGACAAACTAAAGGAATCCGGGGCAAAGGAGACATCCGGGTCATCAGCCCTCAACCGCACCGTGCAGTTGTGCGCTGTGGCATCTCCGATGTTGGCCAGTGTGAGTTCCACCCGATTGTCACCGGACACAATGAACGAATCGGAACGGAAATCAACGACTTTGACAAACGGCGCCCGAACCCTCATCCCCATCACGCTTGAGTCCCCATCGAGAACCACAACCATTTTCACTACCTCAAAAGGAACATCGCCGACGGAAAACGCCAGCTCCGCAACCGTGGTGTCGCCCGGAGAAACCGACGGCAGGTTCACCGTCCCGCTCAGGTTCAGGGAGTCTGAGAGCGAACTGACGGAGAAGACCGAAGGGCCGGCCGTTTCCGTGCCTGAGTTCACGATAACAAACCGCATGACCCCGCCGTCCCCCGGTGTGAGAACGGAATCGGGATGTGCGGCCAGGGTATCGATAACCCGGATTTCGGCCACCGAGAGATGCGCCCCCTGATGCAGGATGCGGACGTGCCTGACACCATCGACAAACCCATCAGCCATGACCCTGACCTCAACAGTATCCGCCGAAACAGACTGCGGCAGGCGAATTTCAGTCACACCCCCGCTGAGCGGTGCAGTGCCGAGGAGTTCCCCGTTCGCAGAGAGTGCGACGATTCCGTCCACAGCAGGCTCGACCGTCACGTGCAACAGCTGGCCCGGCGAAGCCTCACCCTCACAATTGAGTTCAAGGTCTCCGGGTCGGCCCCGCCATATCCGCATTGAAGGCTCGCCCAACAGGTTGACCTGATACTGGTGCCAGCGGAAAACATTGGCCTGCCGGGAGTAAGGCACGAACGTCGCCTTGTTGAGCGCCATCGCCACCCCAATCCGGGTGACGCCGAGATCGAAGACCCATTTGTAAAACTCGGTGTCAAGCTTGTCCGAATAGCCGTAGCCCGGATTGCCCGGAGAACCCCAGCCGTAACGGGAATTCCCGATAAACGCCACGCCTCCGCCGTTGGGGTTGTTGACGTAATGCTCCGAGATCGCATCGTAGTCGAAAGCGCCGACCCAGCACCCGATGGAATAGAGGATTCCGGGCCTGTCCCTGTTCGCCAGGGCATCCATGTTGCTGCTGTAAAGGTAACCGCTGCCTGCGCCCATCACGTAGTAGAACCCATGTCCGTCGTGGTTCTGGAGGTTGGC
>JAMOPK010000406.1 GCA_027064565.1 Caldifarciminota bacterium
GATGGTGACATCGGTGATGTGGTAGGTGAAACCGGCGACTTCGAGGATGAGAGGCCTTGTAAACGTCGAGATAACCGTTCCTCTCGTTATCACAACGGTGTCGGCTATGCGTGTCCCCCCAACGAGGCCATTGAATTCGACAGGGAACCACACCCTGTTACCCGTCCCTTCGTTGTAGAAGAATGCTCTACCGGTGCCGCTTAACGAACTCAACCTTGAGCCTGCAGCGTAGGAGCTGACGGTGACTATGAAATTTCCGACCTTAAGGACTCGCGGCAGCCTGATCCCCGGTGCGCCTCGTCCTACGACGAATCCCCAGACTTCGCTCATGCCGTTGTTTGTGCCTATGGGCTCGCCGTTCTGGTCGATGGCCTGCACCGCCCAGATGTATCGGCCGCCTATCTCAAGACGTGGAGCCCTGATCGGATATCGGAAAGTGGTCGTTGTGACTACCTGCTCGAAGACCGGAGGCCTGCTCATTGCCCGCTTGAAGTTATCTCTCATCCTCAACTCCCATATCCTGATCCTGTATCTCGGCACTGTCGGAGGGTAGGCCACAACCGGTGTCCACCTGAAGGTGAGTCCCATCACCGACACAGTGTCCCCGTTATGTGGAGAAAGTAGACGTGGCGGAGATGGTGCCGTTATCTCGAAATTTGCGCATTGGGAAGCAGACGGCATTCTGCTGCCCGGTTCATAGACGCCAACGCATATCTCGTAAACGTCGGATGGAAGGTTGCCCGTTCTCGCAACAATTCTCTGAAATTTGGTGGAGTATCTGACCTCATCCCAGTTGACCATTCTTGAGTTATCTATGTTCACTGGCACACCTGACCTGAACACGAGCGGATTGGATTCACCCGACAGGATTTCGCCGAACCTTTCCCCGCGTATTTCCGCCCTGATTATGGCTTCCCTTTCTCCGGGGCCGGTGTATGTGACGGTGAGCGAGACGATACCCGGCCTTTTCCGCCACTCCGATATCTTTCTTGGGGGACGCGGGTTTACGACAAGGTTTATGCGCCATTGAGCAGACAGGCTGCTCGCCATCAAAATGAGAAATGCCGCGATTTTTACTTTCTTACCCATAATTTACCCCTCCAGGGTTTATACGCCAGAAATGGAACATCGTTGTTTTCCTGAACGTTGATAGCAAGCACATTGCCGGGCAAAAGGGTGATGTCCGAGAAAACATTTTCCCGTTTCTCTCCGCTCTTGTAGATGATGGTCTTGATGGTGACGTCTATCGGACGGGAGGCATAGATCTCTGTTCCCGAACCGGCGGATGCGAAGATGATGTTCTCACCCTCGTTAAGTGCGAGACCGGCCACAGAAAACGAGTTTATTTTTTGGTACGACTTCACATCGTGAATCGTCATAGAATAGGTGCCGGATGTCCCGTTTGATAAGTCGATGGCAAGTTTGTCCGACGTCAGGCCATTCACGGTAAGCAGATCAACGGTGTGCCCGTTCGCCTCCCGTTTGATTTCGGCTACTTTGCCCTCGCCGGCGATCAACAGCTGATAGCCCTCATCACTCTCGATCTCCACCTGATATTGACCGTCCTCCACGTTGCTCAGGATGTAGAAGTGAGGCAGTCCGTCTCCAGCGTATCCCCACGGAACGATAACCGGCTTTTTCTCTGTGTCCGCAGACGTGATGCCCGTTATTTTGCCACCGTTAACCACGATTATCGCCACCGTTTGGCTCAGGTTGGATATGAGCAACGGGTTGGTGGAAGGAACAAGCAGCCTGATTCCGGGAATTGTGTAGATAAAACCGTTCCAGATAGGGGCCCCGGCCGGGCCATAATATGACCATGTGTTGCTTGTCGAGTTGATGGTGATCACGTTGCTGTCGGTTCTGTAAAAATCAGGATGGATAATGTAAGGTCGTGAGGGATCATAGACGTGGATTTTCCATGTGGTGCCGTTTTTCTCCGTTTTGTAAGCGAGAACTGCGTGCATGCCTCCCATAGCGGGCACACCGGTAGCCACACTCAGGGATTCGCTTATGAGAACGACCGGTATCTCTTCGCCGGCGAGATAGGATTCTACCAGATTAAACGTGTTTACTGGGTCCACGAAGTTACCGTTTGCAACGTATTCCGCTATCAGCCTGACCATGGGTTGGGAAAACTGTCTTGCCCACAGCACGTGATATGCGTGTTTGAATATCGGCCAGAAGGGGGTCAACGTATCCTGTCCGGATGAAACGGTTGTGTCGCTTACAGCATAGGATTCGACGGGTTTGCACAGTCCCATGTAACCATCTTCCACATAAACAGCTCCTGCCAGCAGGCACATGCCAAAACAATAACCATCATCGGCGTAACCGCGTATCATGTTGAAGAGCGAGACGTCGAGGGGATTCAGAGAGTCCACGGCCAGTAATGCTTCCTGGAACTCTGGCCACTGGAGCGTATCCCCGTAGTTGTTAACAGGCAGGCCATGACGAACTGGAAACTCATCTTGAGCCGTCGCTGAACTCACGCCTGTAAACAGCAGTCCTATTAAAAGGAGTGTGCTGTATCGCATATAAATCACCTCCTGAAAGTTTGTGTTTCATTGTTAATTTTGCGTAACTCAATGCAATGGCAGACATGCCTTTTTAAACATAGGTGGAACCAAAGTTCAAGGAGAAACCCATAGCTGTCTCCCAAAATCTTTCTCAATCAACCACCACATTTTAGTCGACTTCTTTAACGATAAAACAAATGTGCAAAATGTGCAAGTTATTATGCGATGCGAAATTATGGAAAAATATCTTTGAAAGACTATAACGACGGACTATAATTTTGAAAATTACAATTCGTGGAGAAGGGGAGGAGCTGGCATGTTGGAAAAATCCGGGCTGATTAACATTTACTTCTTCACCGGGACGGGCAACACGCTGTCCGTGGTGTTGAGGATGGCGGATGTGTTGCGTTCAAGGGGAATGGAGGTCAAACTCCACAGGATGGAATCCGTTGCCCCAGAATTGGTTGATACGCAACACGTTGTCGGACTCGCTTTCCCTGTGGCTGTTCAAGGCACGTATCCTTTCATCTGGGAATTTGTCAAGAAAATGCCTGAAGCTGACGGCACGCCGGTTTTTATGGTTGACACCATGTCGGAATATTCTGGAGGGATCGTCGGACCTATGAGAAAAATTCTGGAGCGCAAAGGATACATGCCGATAGGCGCCAGAGAAATCAGGATGCCTCCAAATATCCCGCTCGGTTCTTTTGACAGAGAAAAAATAAAAAAGCGTCTTGAGGAGGGGCTAAAAAAGGCTGAAAAGTATGCTATTGACTTGATGGAAGGCAGGACAAAATGGGGGCGAATACCGCTGCTATCCGATGCCATGGCTTTGATATCCCGTAGCGAAACCTCCTGGAAAATCATGCGGAAATTGCTGAGCTGGAAGGTGGACATGGACAAATGCGTGAAATGCAGGCTGTGTGTCCACCTCTGTCCGGTTTCCAACATAAAATGGGACGGCAACAAGCCAGTTTACGGCGACAGCTGCTACCTGTGCATGAGGTGCTACGCCTTCTGCCCGGTTGATGCTATTTACTCAACGTCCGTGATTTTCAGCGGCCAGAAATACAAAGCAGTTCGTGCTTCAGATATCCTGAAAATAAAAGGCTAAAAGAATCCGCTGATTTCTGGTTATCCAATCATCTGGTGGCGAATCAGATAGATTCTATAGCTTTTTTAATGGCCTCATCGAGTTTTGAGGCGTCTCTGCCGCCACCTTCGGCTTTTTCTGCCGTTCCGCCGCCACCGCCGCGGATCATCCTGCCTATTTGACGCACAAGCTGAACCGCTGAAATCTTATCGGTCAAGTCCTTGTGGACTCTGACGAAGACCGAAGGCCTGTCCTTTGCAACTCCGCCGAGCACCAGCACGAACTGTCCATCGAACCCAGCGATCAGGTTGTCGGCCACACGGCGCAGCCCTTCGATGTCCATGCCCCTGACCACAGCACCGAGCACTTTGACACCGTTGCGCTCTTCGACCTTACTTCTCAGCTCTTTTGCGACCGATGCGGCGAGTCGATCAAGAAGTGCCGATGCCCGTTCACGCTCGGCTTCAAGCTCATCGACCAGCTTCCTTGCCCTGAGGGGCAGTTTGGACGGCTCGACAGCGAGCACACCGGACGTCTCGCGCACCACATCCTCGACATCCCAGACCCATTGCAACGCTTTCATGCCGGTGTAAGCGTCGATTCGGCGAATCCCGGCCGCAGCGGCCTCCTCCTTCACGATCTTGAAGAACCCGATGTCGCCTGTGCGCTTGCAGTGCGTTCCGCCGCAAAGCTCCTTCGAGAAGTCGCCTATCGAGACGACGCGCACCTTCTGGCCGTATTTCTCGGTGAACAGCGCAATTGCGCCGAGCTCGATGGCGCGGTGGTAGTCCATGTATTCGACAGTTAGCTCGATGTTTTCGGTGATTTTTTCGTTGACTATCCGCTCGACGCGACGAATTTCATCGGGCGTCATGGCCTGAAAGTGTGCGAAATCGAACCTGAGCCTGTCAGGCTCGACGAGCGAACCTTCCTGACGGACATGTTCGCCAAGCACTTCGCGCAGAGCGGCATGCATCAGGTGAGTTGCGGTGTGCGCACGGGCGCAGGCCAACCTGTGCTCCTTATCGACTGCCGCACGAACACGCTGACCTTTCGCTTCGCCCTTGACTATCCTGCCGATGTGGATGATGTCACCCTCGATGCGCTGGGTGTCCTCGACAACGAATTCAAACTCATCATCGAGACCGGTGATTTTGCCGCGGTCGCCGATCTGACCGCCTGACTCGGCGTAGAACGGTGTCCTGTCGAGCACGATTTCCCATTTGCCGTCCGACCTTCTGCGCGCCTTGACGATTTTCGCATCCGCCTCAAGCGTGTCGTATCCAACGAATTCCGAAGCCTGATAATCCTCGTCGAAGATCGTCCATGGCGTCGCCTCGAACTGAACCGCCTTGCGGGCACGCTCGCGCTGCTCCGCCATGTAGCGGTTGTAACCTTCCATGTCCATCTCGACGCCGGCATCTTTGGCATAGTCCTCGATGAGATCCAGAGGCAGGCCATAGGTGTCGTAAAGCTTGAAGATGTCTTCACCCGAAAGCACGCCGGTTTCTTTTGCGCGCTCAAGCGCTTCGGCGAGGCGCGGGATGTTCCGCGCAATCGTCTTGAGGAATCTTTCCTCTTCGGACT
>JAMOPK010000407.1 GCA_027064565.1 Caldifarciminota bacterium
CTGATTGAGAGAACACCAGCATGAAATAGGATTGGGCCTTGTAAATCGTGTCCGGGACGTCCGACTTTTGGTAAGTCAGCGATAGCTGGGAATACAGGTTCAAGGAACGGACCTGATACGGATAACCTGCTGAAAAGCCGTATATTCCGGTTGAGAGGTTCATCGTGTCATCCACCGATTGAAGGGAGTAATCCGTGTAGAACTGCAGGAACGGCAAATTTGGCGGCGCAAGGCTTACGTCCACGTGGGTAAACGTG
Source organism: Caldifarciminota bacterium (assembly GCA_027064565.1). GTDB lineage: Bacteria > Hydrothermota > Hydrothermia > B15-G9 > B15-G9 > WGAI01. The sequence goes on from JAMOPK010000407.1 coordinate 258, forward strand.
TAGGATGTGGTTATGCCCTTTGTCCCTAAAAGGTTGTCCTGTTGTCTTTTGAAGCTCCCGTTAAAGGACACAAGGCCGCGAAACAGGGTAGTTCTCAGCTCTGTGCCGTATTCAATTGCGTCTTTTTTCATGAGGGTTACGCCGAAAGACTCGAAGCCAGGTCCGACGTAAAGCCCATAAATCCGGGCCTGTGTCCTGCCGAATTTCATCGAAAGTTTTGCCCTGCCTGCCACATCGAAATGGGTCGAAATCCTCGGCTTGAACTGGTTGGTGACCCATGAGGGGATACGCTCGTTCGAAATTACGGAGTCCCTGATGTCATCCGTAACTTCACTGCCCACAATCTCAGCACTGAGGTTCATGTAATCCCGCAATTTTATCCCGGTGCTGAATCCGAGGACGAAATTCTCCCGCGGTGGCAGCGAATCAACGACAGACTGAGCCCCGGTATCGTCCAGAAAATGCACGTAAAGCAGATGGAGGTGGGCGCCGTTCGGCGCACCGACCCCCACCCTGTAACCAAATGTCTTTCGTTTGTATATCTCACCCATAGTCGAGTCGCTATTTGCCAGAGCGCCTCTTGTTACTGCGAAGAAGAGCTTTCCGGGAGCGTATTTCACGGTGAATCCCTGAACGGATACGCCAGAGATGGTGAATTGAGAAAATTCAGGATTGGTTGTGCCCCATGAGATCATGGGAAATGCGAACAGAAATCCGGGGAGCGATGGAATTCGAGACAACAGCTGAGAAGGTTCAAAGGTTATCGTCAGTGCTTCAAGCTGGTTCAAAAAGCCGTTTTTCACGGACGAAAGCGACATATCCATGGAAATGGGTATTCCGTAAATTGTAAATGTCGGGTTGAATTGCCATGTGGCGATCATCGCTGGCCTTGTCTGTGAGATTCCGCTGAGGGTGTCATACTGAAACGTGAACTGAGCGTTTCCGGAAAATCCCACAGGTCCCCATTCGACGGTGGAAAGCAGCACGATGTATAAAATTGTAGCGTTCATGACTCAGCACCTTCCGTCATGGCATTGTCCCGGATTTGGGATTGGACGGCTCAGAGCGGTTTCCCTGAACGTCTATGAGCTGGATCTTATACCAGAATTTTTTGCCATGTGCCACATTTTTGTCGGTGAAATAGTTGCCCTTGATAAGTCCGCTGATCTGATGGTATTCCCCGGCGGAGCTGGTGGAGCGGAAAACGATAAACCCCTCATGTCTCGATGAGGAGTAAGTTGGTTCCCATGCCAGTCTGAGGCCAGTTGCCGTGGCTGTAATTGAGGTGATCCATGGTTTTTCCGGAACTGTAAAGTCGAATGTGTAGGTCGAGACCTCGGCCGATGGTTCCCCAACGTTCCCGTTGAAATCGGCGCCTCTCACGCGATACCTGTAAACCACCTTTGATACCACCGAGGTGTCAAGGAAGGAATAGACCGTATCTTTTGCCCAGATGGAGTTTTCAGCTATGTCCTTACACGTGGGCTTCTCAGGGAAATGCAATTTGGGAGAAACCTGTTTCCATGTGGTGGACGTGGATTCGGCCCTCTCAACGATGAAACCGAAGAGGTCCTGAACCGGCGCTGAAACCCATTCGACGAGGATGCCCTTGTTCCTTGCTTTCAGTCCGACGATCACCGGCGGAGGCGGTGGAACCTTCTCGCGCAGCTTCTCGCATACGGTGTTTGACGTATCGCTGATGTTCTGGCTCTTATCGACCGCCTTGACGGCGTATCTGTAGCACAGCGGCGAGCCCTGTGGCACTCCATGGTCCTCAAATTCAACGGAATCCGGATTATCAATTGAGGCTATTATGTGGAGCGGATAGATTACCCGCTTTTCGCGTTGCATTATCAGGGTATCGCCACAAATCCCGCGCAGGATCACGTAACCGGCCACGTCCGGTGCCATCGGTTTTTCCCAGTTCAACTTTATGTAATCGGTGTATCCTTCTGCCTTGAGGTTTACGGGCGGATCCGGCGGTGTCACATCTTTTATAACTCCGCTCACAGGGGCGCTGTAAACGCTCCGATTGTTGCTGTTATCGACCGTCACAATGCGATAGTAATAGACTTTATCTTCGTAAGGTGAGCCCAGGCCTGGGCCTCTGTCCAATATGCTCACCTGCATGGTGTTACTTCCGGGTTGTGGCACGGTTCCGACAAATGTGCCAATGGTGTCCTCTGCCGATGTGTAACGATAGACAAGGTAATGTTTGATTCCCTGAAGCTCCCTGTGGCCAACCACATCTAATTCGATCTTCTCCCATGCCACCAGCAGGCTCTCACCGATCGCTGACACATGGATATCGTTGGGTGCACGAGGTGGAGTGGAATCCACGGGTGTCACGGAGACCCCTGAACTCGCGGAACCCTGCTGATGGAGCGGGTTGATGGCCCTGACCCGATAGGTGTAAGTCACTCCGTTAAACGGGCCTTTTATCCAGTGACCATCGACGAGGTGACTGTCCGGCTCAGAATTGTGCCACCGCAGGTAATCGGTGAAGCAGAGTTTTGTGGTGTCCGACAGGGTATCGCCGAACGGCGTTGTTTTGCAGTTGCTCATCAATACCGCCTCGTTAACCCTGACGTAACCGCCGGTCATATCCCTTCTCTCAACCACGTAGCCAGTGGCATTGGGAACGGGGTTCCACCTTATCAGGACGGAATTGTCTCCCGGATACCCTTCGATCCCCGTCGGAGCTGCCGGCAGGACCGGATGTCCGACCGTCACCTGAGCGGTGTCAAGTATCTGAGTTTCTCCGCCTCTGATGATGCCCGTTATGCCATAGATATAGGTTTTGCCAACAGGTAATCGGGAATCCACATATCCCAGTCCCAGAACAACAGCCAGACGATACGTGGAGAGCGAATAGGTTCGCATGATTTTTGCCAGCAAAGTGTCCGATCTGAGGGTATCAGGAAGCTTGCAGGGATCGATGTGCATTTTCTGCAACTTTTCCCATTCGGGTGTTCCCGGAGATATTATCCTCCTGATCTGGCGGCAGGATGTGATCATTGTGATGGGTGTAACGTTCAACTTACGGAACTTGCCCCCGGGTTCCTTGCGGTAAATGTTGTAACCTTGATAAAGCGGGGAATAGTTCCAGACCAGCACTACCTTGTTACCTTCGGTGGCGGCGGCCAGTCTGGTATCGCTGGCTGCTCCCAGAACCGACGGGAGCAGCGTCATAAAAATCGTTGCCGTGAGTAATATTTTTCTATTCAATGTAAACCCCCTTTTGACTGCTTATGCCCACCGCTAAATGAACGTCGGCACAGGCGACCCACAGGACACAGCCCTTGAGCCTTATCGTGCCTTCGATTGCAAATGGGCATGGGCCTATGAACTGTCCTTCAAAACTGCCGGATGCTGATACCAACCCTTCGAGTATCTCGCCATAGACGTAGATTCCGAAATCTCCGATGGCGTATGGCAACGGTAGTCCGACACATGCCGAAGCCGAACCGACACCGTTCTGCATAGCCCCTACTCCCAGGAATATCTCTACGCCGCCTCCGAACAACAGGAGATCCACGTCTGTCTGGACATCGACATATGCATAAAATCCAGTCAATGTGGAAGGCAGGTTGCCCATGTTCACTCCAAATCTGCCGGTTCGGTGGGTCAATATCCATGCTTTGTTTTTGGGGACATTTATGCCGACAAAGAATCCACCCTGAATGCCGGCTCCCATCCCTGTCAGGAGTCCGTGCGCCATGTCGATGTTAACGGAGCCTTCTCCCTGAATCACCGTGTAGTCGAGGCCGAGGTGGAACGTAAATCGTCCCATTACGTAGGCGTTATCCGATTCCAGAGGCAGGCCGGCGCCGATCATGAACATGCCGTAGATGTCGCCCTCAAGGTAATCCTGGCCCCTGTTGTGAACGAGGCGCGCATAGGCGTCCATCTCAACAGCATCTCTGATCTCCTTCAACTCAAATCGCCCTTCGACGGTCAATTTTGTCACGGTCGGCGTTATCGCAAGGGTCAGACGTGATGTAGCACCGGATACCGAACCGATCAGGCTTACTGCACCGTGGGTAAGGTAGCCTCCGACGACTATCCTCCTCAGAGAGTTTCCTTCTACGTAGGCGCATCCCCAGATATTGGTTATCGATGTCACGCTCTGACCGGCTATAATCACGTTTGAAGTTGTCGTTGAGTCGTTGATGCACATCTGGATGCCGTCGCTCTCAAGATCAGCAGCTAAGTAGAGGGATTTGTTCAGGTAGTCGATATCCATGCTGCCGGAACCCATAAATCCATATTGCCTTATGGTGTCATAGGTGACCTTTTGGAGGTCAAAATCCACAAGGCCGTTCCCCCATTCCCTCTGAAGCTGGAATACAGCGGGGGAGTCTATTCTCACAAAACGCCCTTTGTAGGGCGATTGAGTGCTATCGTAACGGTAATCGAAAATTGTTATCGTCGTGTCAGGTTGCCCGAAAAACTGGAAGTGAACATATGTTCTCACCACCAGAGCACCATATTGGTCGGACGGTCGTGGTTGTGAAAGTCCCGCGGAATCAAGCGTTATCGGGAAACCATCGAAGGTCTGATAGGCCGAATTCTGGTTGAAATCCATCCGTTTTATTGCCCCGTCGGCTGAGATCTGACCCCAGATGATGTTGAAAGGCTGACTGAAATGCACTGGCTCGGATACGGAGGCGTCGGTGAATACCGCTTCCCCGGTCCTCACACTCATATAACCGGTTTTACAATCCATGGTCACGCCCCAGTAGTCGAGGGTTTCAGGTTGGGGGAAGTTGATTTTTCCTCCGACAAGTTGAGCCACGGAGGTGAGGTTCATCCTCCTGAATTCGAACTTTATTCCGGTGGGTTGGGGCAACTCC
>JAMOPK010000408.1 GCA_027064565.1 Caldifarciminota bacterium
TTCGGCTGCCCTGTGGGACTCAAGCTCAAAGACATAGTCGTCCCTGTGCGGCCCCACGAGCGAGAAGCCCCGTCTGATCTCCTCGGGCAGAACCGAGTCCAGTTCTTCATTGGTAAGTTTTTCGACGGAAGGGACATATCTCAGGTCCCCTTCCTTACCGACAAGCCTCAGAACCATCCCGGAAAACCGTTCGCTCAAGGACTCGACGAATTTCCTGCGCTCCTCAATGAGCCTGTTGCCGTAGTGCATCATCCTCGCGTTAATCGCCCTCAATATCCGCTCGTCCGGCTCATTTTTTAGGACGAAATTCTTTTGTTCCACGATGTTGCGGTAGTCGAGCAGCGTTCTGAAGTAGTCGGGTGAAAAAGTGGAGATGAAGCGGTCAAACCTTTTCCGCCGAAAGGACGGTGCCCCATCGATAAGCTCGTGGTCATGGTGTGACACGACGAAACTCACGAAAGTGGCAAAAAGCTCGCTATAACTTTTTATCGGATGCGAATCGATCTCAATCCGTTTTCGATTCGATGCAAGCGCTATTTTGATAACGTGTCTGGTGATTTCGTCGGCGACTGTCCCCTCGACCACCATGAAATCGGTACCCCACCGCACCAATCCCCTGTCCTGAACTCCGCGAAAGGATCGCGGGATGGACAGGTAAGCGATGGCTTCGAGGAGATTGGTCTTTCCGATACCGTTGGGACCGACGACGACATTTAATCCATCGGCAAATTCAAGACTTAACTCGGTTAAGTTTCTAAAATTCACGACATTTATTTTCTCAATTCGCATGTCGAAATTTTAATCCCAATTGCGGCTCTTGCAAAACACAGCTTTTTTGCCTATCATAAACACAACAATTTGGTGTTTTTCTAAAAATTTGTTTCTTCCTTTGATATAGGAAGCTTGGGTGATAAGCTGGTCGGCTAAAGGAGGATCGGAATGAAACTTGGTGGTTGGATCATGATGATAACTTACTGGACCCTTGTAATAGGGTTAGTTGTGTTTTCGTTTTACAAATTGTTGACGACCGAAAATCGTTTTGAAGATAAAGAAGAAAAATCGTCTGAATAGGGGACACAGTTGGGCATAATTTTCGGAAACCGAAAATTGTCAAGGAGGTCATTAAATGAAAAGAAGCGTGGGTGTATTGTTGTTTATTGTTTTGATGGGCACTCCCCTTTATGCCCAGTTCGATAACATCGGCGTCGGTGGCGGACTCGGGCTCATCTCCATCGGTGATACGCTCTGGTTCGACATGAGGTTGAACACGGAGCTATCCATCGGGAAGCTTGGCGTCGGCCTTGATGTCCCCGTCAGGATAAACCCTACATACGGGATCAGGAAAGGCGATTGGGAATCCCAGAAAATCATCGGCAACATCGTCAAATATGTCAGATGGGGCCAGATGGGTGACCCGTTCCATTTCCGTGTCGGCGCTCTTTACAACTCTACCCTCGGGCACGGGTTCATCATGTATAACTACAACAACAGATTGCGTGAATACGATGACCCGAAGATTGGGCTGGAGTTGAGCGCCATTATCGGACCCGTCGGTTTTGAGTTCATTAATTCCGATTTCGGAAGGTTGGGAGTTATGGGATTCAGAGGCCTAATAAGACCCATGCCCCAGTCCGTCCCGATAATCCGTAACTTCGAGATTGGTGCAGCCATCGTCAATGACTTCAATCCCGGCGAACCCGACACAACTTTGCCTCAGGTGACGGTCTGGGGTGCGGACGCCGGACTGCCAATCCTGAAACTCAGTTTCTTAAGGTTCGGCCTCTACGGCGATTACGCTCAGATAAAAGATGCGGGACATGGATTCGCATACGGTGCGGCACTGACTGTGCCCAACATCTTGGGGGTGCTTGAGTTCAACGCCAAACTTGAGCAGAGGAACCTGTCGGAGCACTTCCTGCCTTCCTATTTCGATGGCATGTATGAGGTGGACAAAGCAACGAAATTCGCTCGTCTGGACTCCATCACCGAGCCGGTCAAAGGCACCTTTGGCGAGCTTGCCGGCACAGTGCTTGGCAAGATTCAGGTCGCCGGCAACTATTTCCATCAGGACGATGTCCCCGGCTCAGGCGTGCTGAACATCGAGGCCACAACCGGCAAAGCGATCCCGGTTCTGACCGCCAATTTCAGATACCACAAGGACGGCATCGAGAAACTCAAGGAAGTGTTCACTGTTAACGATCGCTCCTACTTCATCTTCGAGGGTGGATACAGGATTTACCCGTTCCTGACGATTTACCTCTCGATGCGCAGATCCTTCACCTATGACGAGGCAACCGGAACATACATTTCTCAGGACACTTACGGAACAAGACTTGAATTTTCATGGAATTTCGGGGGCAACTAACGGATAAGACCAGAATTCTGATAGTTGAGGATGAGGAGCTCCAGCGCATGGAGCTCCTCGATTTTTTAAGGGAAAGCGGATTCGACGCTGAGGGCGTCGGAAGCGGCAGAGAGGCGCTCGAAAAGGTGCGTCAGGAGACGTTCGACGTCGCCATCATCGACAGAAAACTGCCCGATTTCGAGGGCGTCGAGTTGCTGAAGCAATTGAAATCCATCGATCCCACGATAGATGCCGTTATCGTCACGGCCTACGGCACAATAGACACGGCTGTGGCCGCCATAAAGGCCGGGGCATACGATTACCTCACCAAGCCCATCGACATCGAGGAGCTGATCCTGAGGCTCAATCACATCGTCGAAAAGCGCAGGATGGAGACCGAGCTGAGAATCCTGAAGGAGGAGCTTGCCGAGAAATACAGCCTCGACTTCGTTTTCGAGAGCGGTGCGATGAAGGAGATCATGGAGATGGTGAGGAGGGTCGCCCCGACCTCGGCAACTGTGCTTATCACAGGCGAGAGCGGCACGGGCAAAGAAGTCCTCGCCCGCATCATCCACCATCTTTCGGGAAGGAGCGGCAGGTTCGTGGCGGTCGCCTGCCCATCGATACCTGAAACACTGCTTGAGGCCGAGCTGTTCGGCTACGAACGAGGGGCGTTTACCGGGGCCACCACATCGAAGCCCGGCAAATTTGAGCTCGCGCACCGGGGCACCATCTTTTTGGATGAGATCGGAGAGATGCCTTTGTTCGCACAGGCCAAACTGCTGCGCGTGCTTCAGGAGCACGAGATTGAAAGGTTGGGCGGGACAAGGCCTAAAAAGGTGGACGTTCGGGTCATTGCGGCGACCAACCGCGACCTCGAAAAGCTTGTGGCTGAAGGTAAATTTCGAGCAGACCTGTTCTATCGCCTCAACGTTGTCCACATCCACATCCCGCCCCTCAGGGAGCGAAGGGAGGACATCCTGCCTCTCGCCAACTATTTCCTGAAGAAGTTTACGAAAAACATGCACAAACAGATCGAAGGCTTCTCAAGGCAAGCGGTGGAACAGCTCATCGCTTACGATTGGCCCGGCAACGTTCGAGAACTGGAAAACGCCATCGAGAGGGCCGTTGTCCTCGCCAGAACCAACCTTATTCTGCCTGAGGACCTGCCTATTTCGCCGGCCAGCCCTCCGCAATCAGAAAGTTTGAGGCTGGAGGACGTCGAGAAGCGCCACATCGAGATGGTGCTGCGCAGGACGGGCTGGAACATCTCACGCGCGGCGGAACTCCTGGGCATACACCGAAACACGCTGCGCGAGAAGATCAAAAAATACGGCCTCAGGCGCTGAATTATTCCCCCGGAATCGGCATCTTCATATACCACGCATCCGTGGCGGACTGCTGCTGGCCGGTTGAAATGATGTCTATCCCGTTTGAACTCAGGAAATTGATGAACTCCAGCCTGTCAACGCTGTTCATCGCTCGAATCGCAGGCTCGCTCACCCGATAAACCGTCACCGTATCACCGGCCTTGAGACATGCATTGACGTAACTCTTCATGAAATCGAGAAAATAGCCTGGTAACGTATCAAGCTTCATAATCTGCTGATAAGCGGTGTCGAACTGGGCCATGGATGTGGAATAGTCGTTCAGTCTCAGGTAATTCTTTGCTATGTAAAACCGGATCTCAGGCTCAAGAGCGGTGTCTTTAATCGCAATTGCCCTGTGGAGCGCAAAGTTATAGGCAGAGATAGCTTTGTAATAAAGTCCGTATTTTTCGTAAGTTCTGGCGATTTCTGCGAACACTGACGGCAAAAGCTGGTAATAACGCTTGCTGGCTATGCTCAGCAGTGTGTCAAGAATCGGCTCAACATCGATTGCGTTCAATTTCCCACGCACAACTTCAAACGACCTGAAAGTCAGGGTATCGAATGGGATAACGCGCACGAGCCTGCCCAGCAACTCGATTGCGTCGGACTTACTTATATCGGCCGAGGATAGCGCATTGAAGATCAAAACCGGGGTGTAACGGTTGTCCGGATGCTCGGCAGAGAATTTGAGGGCAAAATCCACAAGTCCCGCGTATTCTCCCATGTTGTAGCGGATGTATTCGATGGAATATGTCACATCTGACCGTTCGTCAGAAGTTAATCCGTTGGTCTTCAGGGCATTCTGGTAATAGTTGAGGGCTAATTGCAGGGAGTCCATCGAAAGATAGATGTCACCCAGCGCCTTGTAGGATAGTGCCCTGTATCTCCGATTGTCGGAACGTGAGGCGTATTTCAAATAGCGAATGGCCCTATCAAGGCTCCTCCCGGTTTTGTAAAACGCCATTCCAAGGTAATATGAGGCCTCATAGGAGTAAACGGAGTGCCGGGTCAAAGGAGAAAGCAGGGTGATCGCCTTGTCATAATCTCCGAGGTAATAAGCGCTTCTGCCGCCGCCAAACAAGAAATCCTCATAATGCTCGCTGTTCGGATAATACGATGCGCCATACTCAAAAAGCCGCTCGGCGTCGTAATGGTCCCAGATGCGGTAATACGCTGTGGCCTTGAGGAATAGCACATCGTCGGCGAGGTCTTCGGTGATTTCTTTCAGGCTATCCAGCATCGCTATAGCTTTTTGCACCATTTTCCGGCGAGCAGGATCATGCCAAGGCAACCGGGAGGCCTTCTCTATCAGTATCTCAGCCCTCTTAA